>NZ_JBFBAO010000096.1:0-18867 GCF_040682255.1 Micromonospora sp. NPDC051296
ACGCCGTGACGCAGCTGCTCGACGCGGACCGGAACCCCGATCCGGAACCGGCCTCGTGGCTGCTGCTCGCCGGCTGCGTCCTGCTCGACCGGGCGACCGAGCCGGCCGAGATCACCGGCCGACTGCGGGCACACCTGCTGACCGCGCTGGCCACGGCCGACCGGACCTGGCCCGGTGGATCGGCCGTTCGGCTCGCCGAGGTGGCCAACTACCTCGCCCAGTGGTACTGCTCGCACGAGCAACTCCCCGAGGCCATGCGGCTTCGTGAGCCGTTGTCGGCGTTCGTCGTGAACTTCCTCGACCTGCCCGGGGTGCGGGCGGAGTACGGCCTGGCCTGCTGGGCCATGGCAGCAGCCGGGATGAACCAGGGAGCCGACGGCCTGCCGATCGTCAGATCACTGCTGGACGAACTGGCGAGCCACGTCGCGCGACAGCGATCCGCCGAGCTGCTGGTGGCCCAGGGGCGGTGCGCGATGGAAGTGATCCCCTGGCTGCTGCGCTCCGGCGACGGGCCGGCGGCCCGGATCGTAGCCGAGCAGTATCAGACGGCGCTGCGGTCGCCGGAGTTCCTGCGCGCCCGGCAGGAGGACCGAGGCGATGACCCGGCCGAGTTCCTCGCCGAAATCGAGAGCCTGCTCGACGGCTCGATGGATGGCGGCATCCGGTACGACCGGTGGGATGGCCGTTGAGGGGACGCCAGGTGGAAACGCCCCGATGGGCATCACGGCCTGAAACGGGCCGAGGCAGGGGTGCAGAAGGAGGTGGTTGCCGCTTCCCGGCCAGACAGGCACTGGCCGTCAACGAGCGTCCTGCCCCGCAGCGGCTCACCCAGATCGACCTCGTAGGAAACCTGATCGTTGGTGGGGCATGTCGCCGGACCGGGCTGCTTCGGCGCGACGAGGAAAGTCACGACGACCTCAGAATCGCTCATCCGAATCTCCGGCGCCAGGACCTGCCCCGTGACCCCGGAGTTGCAAGCTAGTCGCGAGACCAGGGCGGTGAACGTCGTCGAGGATTCCTGAAGGCTCTGGCCCGGCCCGAGAAACCAGACAGCAGCATCGCCATGTCCGCTCGGCTCGGCCGACGTGGTCGGTCCAGTCTCGGAGATGCCGCCCGCTTCCGCAGTCGACGGTTCAGTGCTGGCCCCGCATGCCGGTGTCAGGGCCGTCAGGGAGGCCCACACCAACACCGAGGCAAGCCGAGGTCGGGGCATCACCTCCTTGAGACGCGACAGTGCCTCCATCGGTTCCACCCGCCCTCAGGGGGTGACGTCGACGTCCTGGCCCCGCCCCTGCCGCCCACGTCAGGCCGGTCGCCACCCGGGTGGTATTGCCACCATGTCGATGAACACCGTCCGTTCCCGCAGCTCGGGCGGGAGGGAGGGGTCGGCGACGGTGTCGAGTCGTTCGCTTTCCCGTACCCGCAGCCGGAGCGGACCGGCGGTCGCGGGCAGCGGCACGATGAGCGTCGCGTGCTGGTCGCCCACGGCGCGATGACCGGGCACCACCCGCCAAGCCGGCAGGTCGGCACCGCCGTTGACGTCGATCAGGTCGGTCACGTCCGGGGCGGTCCCGGGCGGCAGGTCGATGCTTTCGAGCACCGCCTCGACCCGATTTCGCGGGTGCGGGCCGGCGCCCAGCAGGGACACCCGGAGTGCGGCACCGTCGGGCTCTACGACCAGCTGCCGCTCGGGTAGCAACCGGACGGTGTCGTCGGCGCGGACGATCGGGGACAGGCTCAGGTTGGCAAGGCTGTGCCGCTGGAAGCGCGCGACCGCCAGCCGCACGAACGGCGCATAGGATCGCGCGGCGGGTGAGACGTCGATGTCGGCGTACCACCGGTCGCCGGCATCGGTCACCGGGTAGGGCAGGACCGCAACCTGGTGGTCGAGGCCGGCCGGCAGTTCGCGGGCGATGTCGCCGGCGAATCCGGCGAACCACGCCGCGGTCGGGTACGTCGGCACGGCGGGGGCGGCCAGGACCGGATCGCGTCCCAGTTGGGTGAGGTGCTCGGTGACCGGTGCGGCCGGCGGTTCCTCGGCGGCGACGATCACCGCAAGCTGCTCATCCGCCCCGGTCTGGAACCACGGACGGGCCAGCTCCACCCGCAGCCGCGTGGTGCGGACCCGCACGATCCGGGTCTCGGTCAGCTGGGTCCGCCACCGGAAGGCCGGTGCCGTCGCCAACACTGTGGGAGCTGGCGGCCTGGCCGTGGCGGGAATGATCACCTCGCCTTGTTCCCGACGGACCTGGAAGGCACTGGCCGGCTCGTCCGGGTCGAAGTCGTGCCGGAACCGGCTGACGGCGGTCAGCGTGTAGGTGATCCGGCGGTGCCTGGTGTCGCCGAACTCGTGCCGGAACCGCAGCGTCGGCGTGGCCGACCGGTCGATCGCCTGGCTGTGCAGGTGGTCGGCAGCTACCGGCGTGACCCCGGTGTCGGACCACTCCTGCCAGCTGGCCGCCACCTCCAACCCGCCGGTGCTGTCGGTGTCCAGTCCGTCGCCGGTGAACGCGGCGTCCAGGACCGCGGTGGTGCCGCCCTCGGAGCGGTTGACCTGCGGGGGCAGCCACCGTGGTTCGGTGAGCGGTTTACGGACCGCGTGCACGAGATGTACGCGGCGGACCGGCGACAGCACCGGGTTCCGGCCTTCGAGCGTGGCGAGGGTCGCCAGGCGCCGCTCCTGCGGGGTCCCGAGGTCTTCGGTGAGCCACGCGAAGAGGGGGAAGTGGTCCAGGTAACCGTCCCGGATCGTGGAGGACAGCTCGATGGTGACCTGCTGTGCCTTGGCCAGCCGCACATTGAGCCGGGTACCGTCGGCCTCCCAGCGAAACGAGATCGGTGGGTCCGAGTCGGCTGCTTCGGAGAGCACGATCAGTTTCGAGGCCACCTCGGGCCAGGCCGGCCACCCGGCCCGCTCGCCGCGCTGGGCCGCGACCCCCGGCTGGACCGGTAGGTAGGCGTTGATGCCACTGGCCGCCGGGTCGGGCAGCACGTCCTCGCCCGGCTCGGCCGTTAGGGCACGGCGGGCCCAGCGCCAGGTCTGCGCGTCGGACGCCGGCGGATCGAACATGCCGTGCTGTTCGACGAGGACGAACGGTGCCAGCGGCGGTTCGATGCGGCGCTGCTCGAAGTCCGGGTAGCCGGGATGGGCGGCATGCAGCTCCGTCACGCTGACGCCGTGGTCGCTCCGGATGACCAGCCGGTCGACCGCGGCACCGGGCGCCGGCCCGCCGCCCCCGTCCAGCACCGGTGGGGGAACCGGATCGTGCCGGGTGTAGAGGATGGTGTCGCTGGCGCCGACGCCGTCCGTCGCCAGCTCTGGCCCACCACCGGCGATGTCGACCAGGCGTACCCGCATCTGGTAGCGGGTCGCGTACCGCAGTTTGGGGAGCCGGCCGGGCGGGATGCGGTAGTCCCACTCGAACTCGTACGGCAGGTCCATCCGCCCGGTGCGGTCCGGACCGGCGGTGCGGCCGAGCAGGTCGACCGGCGGCAGAGCCAGGCTCCAGCCGTCCCAACGTACGACGACCTCGTCGGCGTGCAGGGACCCGTCCGGCGTTCTGACCGCCGGGAACGGCTTCACATGCCCTTCTTCGGGAAACCAGCCGTCACCGCCGAGCAGGATCCTGCCGCCGTCGGCCGGGTCGCGCACGCGGTAGCTGGCGAGACGCTCGCACAGCGACCGCCACGGCCCGTCCCCGGTACGGATGTCGACGCGGTAACCGAGGATCAGATCCTCGGCCGTCAGCTCGGCGGACTCCGGGCTGGTGCGGGCCCGCCCGGCCGCGGCGTTGAGCCGGTGGTCGAAGTCGTCCTGCCGGCGTGGCCGGAGCAGCAGCAGGCCCGCCGAACGTACGCCCGGCATGGCGGGTCGGTCGGGGCCGCCGGCGCGCAGTGCCCGCGCCGCGTCCCGCAGCGACCGGACCGCACCGTCGACGTCCACAGTGGTGACCGCCCACGATGGCTCCGGTTGTTCGTCGGCGCCGGTTGGGGGCGCCGGCGGCACGGGACCGGCGCCTTCGAGATCCAGCATGCCGTTCCGCATCCTCATCCGGGCACCGGCGGCGGTGGCTGGCCAGAACTCGCCACCGGCCAGCTCGTACGCCGTCCACGGCGAGCGGACCAGCGAGCTGAGCGATCCCGCCGGGCGGACCCGTAGCTGGCGGGCGGCCGGGTCGCCGACGCTCAGGTCGGCCACCCGGACGGTGAGCTCGATGATCAACCCGAGGTCGCGCAGTACGGCGGGATGTTCCCGCAGCATCGCGACGGCGCGGTGAAAGTCGGGCGGCACCGGCAGCGGCGCCAGCGGCTGCTCCACCGGCGGTGCGGCGGGCGCCGCTGCCGGCACGTCCCACCGCTCGATCTCCCGCCGGACGACCTGCTCCGGTTGCGCTGCCGGCCGGATCACATCGACCGAGGCACGGCGGTACGCCCCCGCGACCCGGCTGGCGTCCGGATAGCTCCGACCCACCTGCGGCGTGGGCTGGCTCGGTTGCCGCCACTGCTCGATGTTCCCCGCCTCGCCGCCGAAGAACGCGCGCCAGACCTCGCTGCGGGCCAGCGGGCGATAGGTCGGCGCGGTCTGCGCGGTCCAGATCTGGTCACCCGACTTGACGTCCAGCAGAAACGAGGTGGTGCGCAGTGTGTCCGGCCAGTCGGTCAGGTCGAAGTCGGCGAGGGTGCCGGCGGCAAGGCGCGGCACCACCATGATTCGGACCAGCGCCGTGCCGCCGGATGCCAGCCCGCCCGGCACGGCAATCCACACCAGTTCGCTCATCGTCATTCTCCGGCGAAGGCACGGGTGAGCCCGTCGGCGCCGGCGACGACGACGAAGGCGCCATCAGGACTCACCGCGACGTCGGTCATCCGTGCGCTGTGGACGATCCGGGCCACCTCGATCCCGCCGTCCGGGTCGAGCAGCTTGACCTCGTTCTCGGTGAGTACGACGAGACGCCGGCTGACCGGGTTGAAGACCAGCCGATTGACCGGCGCCAGGAGTTCGCGCTCGAACCGCAGGGCCGGCTCGGCGGCCGTGAGGTCGTAGAGGCGTACGGTCCGGTCGAAGCCGCCGGTGCCGGTGGCCAACAACGCCCCGTCGGGGCTGACCGCGACCGCGGTGACGGAGGTCCGGTGGATGACCCGGTGCAGCTCCGCGCCGGTGCGGCCGGCGGCCAGCAGCACCGTGACGTCCGCCGCGATCGCCAGCAGCGAGTCGCCGTGACCCGCTGGGCCGAAGGCGAGCGCGCGGGCCTCGGTCTCGTGGGCCTGGCGGAACAGTTCGGTGCCGGTCACCGCATCGACAAGCCGGGTGGACCGGTCCGCGCAGGCGGTGGCGACCCTCAGTCCGTCCGGACTCACCGCGATCTGGGTGACCGGCTGCGGGTGCGCGAGCTGCCACTGCTCCTCCCCGGTGTCCAGCCGGAGCCGCCGGGCGGTCTTGTCGCCGCTGGCGGTGACCACCCCGGCACCGTCCGGCGGGATGAACGCGACCGTGTTCACCGAGCGGCCATGGGCCACCTGCCACCGCCGATGCCCCGACACCGTCTGGTAGAGGCGAGCACCGCCGTCCTTGCTGCCGGTGGCGAGGTGCTGGCCGTCGGGGCTGAACGCGATCGAGTTGACGCTGGTGCTGTGGGACCATTCCCGCAACGGCTCGCCGCTGTCGGCGTGGAGGATGGTCACCTTCTGGTCCGTGCCCGCCGAGGCGACCAGCCGGATCCCGGCCGAGGTCGCCGCGACCCGCTCCACCTGGCCCTGGTGTCGCCACCGGAACCGCTCCAGACCGGTGTCGTACACCCGCAGGGAGCTGCCGCTGGCGACGGCCAGCCGGTCTCCGTCCGGGCTGAAGGCCACGTCGTCGACGGCCGCTTCGCTGGTCTCCCACACCGTGGCGCCGGAGTGGGCGTGGATCAACATGACCCCTCGTCCGGAGTCGCCGGTCGCGGATCGGTTGACCGCGATGAGGTTGCCGGCCGGGCTGAACCGGGCCCGAACCGGACGAGCAAAGCCGGGCGGCCAGCTGTGCGGCTGGAAGCGCCGGACGCCGTCGGCGATGGTGAACACGCCGATCCTGGACCAGTTGTAGACGGCCAGCAGCCGCCGATCGGGGGACAGCAGATAGCGGGGTGGGATTTGACTGAATAACGGGACCCCGCTGCCGATCGGCGGACCGAGCGGTGCGTTGCTGTGCTCCTCGCCGCTGCTGGCGTTCAGGACCAGCACCCGCGAGCGGGGGTGGCACACCACGACCAACCGACGGCTGTGCTCGTCGAAATCGATCATGGTGATCCGGTCGGGGGCCGGCGCCGACCATCGCACCTGCCCAGACGAGGTGTCGATGACCTTCGCCACCCCGCCCGAGCCGGTCGCCAGCCAGCCGGAGTCCGCGCTGAACGCCGGCGCGGGGGGATAGCCAGAGAGCCAGATGCCGTCGGATTCGGCCGGTACGTCGGGCGGCAGGCGAATCCGTTCGTTGCCGTCCCGGGCGTCCAGCACCAGGCCGGCGAAACCCAGCAGCCGCCCGTCGGGACTGAATTCCAGCCCGGCGAGGCGGTTGAGGGAGGCGTCGATCGCCGGCGCTACGATGGCCGCAGCGAGCCCGAGGCCGATCAGGGTTCCCACCGGGTTCTCCTCCATGTCGCCGCCGGACGGCGTCGTGTCCGGTGAGGAGTGGGGGCGTTGCCAGATTTCGTGACCGGACGCGGCGTCCAGCATCCGGAGGCGGTGCCTCGAGTCCGATGCGGAGGCGAAGACGGCCAACCGGCCACCATCAGGGCTGAACTCCAACGACCGGACGGTTTCCCACTCCGGCACCTGCCAGCCCGGACCGCCGGTGTCGACCTCCACGACCGCCGTCCGCTTCGCACCGCCGACCGCTATCCGGCGTCCGTCCGGGCTCCAGGCCAACCGGCCGGCCGAGCCGGGCAGCGCGACGCTGACCAGCAGCTCGCCGGCGCTCATGGCGTACCTCCGAAAGGCTGGTGCGCGAACGCGGCCCGGTACTCCCGCCAGCGCTGCAGCCCGTCGTCGTCGGTCTGGACATCGGCGGGCCGTTCACGGTCGGCCGGGAACTGCAGTGCGGCGTAGAGCGCCGGTGCCGCGGTATCGGCGAACGCGGCACGTCGGGTGGCACCCCCACCAGCCAGCACCCATTCGCCGGTGTCGAGTTCGACGCTCTCCGACCAGAGCCACAGGTCGATCTCGAGGACCAGCGTGGCCCGGCCGACCAGCGCCTTGGTGGCCGACCGGTAGGTCATCGCGATGGTCAACTCGACCGACACGGACAGCAGGCCGAGGATCTGCACACAGCCGCCGATGCGCAGGTATCCGGTGAGTACGACCGAGCCGTCGCGTTCGTCCAGCACGAAGCTGATCCCGCCGAGCGCGTGCACCTCGGCCCGGGCCACCAGGAAGTCGACCTCGATCAGCGCGCCGAACTCCAGCGCCGCCTCAAGCCGACGCAGGCCGCGGTGGTCGACGAGAAGCTCGAGGTAGCCCCCGCCGCCGAACGCCAACACGGTCAGCGCAAACGGGTTCGCCCGACTGGCGAACCCCAGCGCAACGGAGACGGGCCGCCCGTCGAAGGGAACCGTTATGCCCGCGCTGACCACCACGTTCTTCATCACGAACGCGCCGGCCGACACCGGCGGCAGCGGCAGGCAGTAGCGCGCCTCCACCCCCTTGGAGGTGGCGTCGATCCGCGGCATGAGGCCCGCCAGCCGTACGTGGTTCTGGAGTTCCTCCAGCAGTTGCAGATCCCCGAGGAACTCGGCGTTCACGTCGCCGACCGTGACCCGTGGTGGTTCACCGCCGCGCTGGGTGCAGGACAGCTCCGTGAAGCGCAGCCGCAGCAGCGGCCGGGTGACCGGGAACCGCAGGGCGAACCCGGTGATCGTGCAGGTGGTCTCGGTCCCGGTGTCCGAGTGGGTCACCACCAGCCGCAGCCGGCTGTCTGCCGTGGCCTCGAACGGGCCGCGCGACTGGAGCCGTACGTCGGTCCAGACCATCTGCACCAGGGGTGGCCGGCCGGACCGAAGTTGCGCGGTCAGTTGCGGTACGCGGCTGAGCTGGGTGACCAGCTCGCTCAGCCGGAAGCCGAGCAGCGTCGCGTCAGCCGGGAACAGGGTGGCCGGGTCGATCGGCCCGGGTGCCGTACCCGGCAGGGCGTGGCGGTTGACCGGCCCGAGCGTGCGGGATATCGCGTTCGCGAGGTAGCGGGGTGCCACCAGGCCGCCCGAGCGGTCGGCCCGACCGACGAACGTCACGTCTATCGGGTCGCCGGCAAGCTCCAGCAGGACATCCTCGACCTCGCCGCGCTCCAGATACCGCCCGGCGAACCGGACCGGCCGGGCCCGCTCGTCGTTCAGCAGCGATCGCAGCGCCGGCAGCGCGATGTCCAGGGTATGCAGCCGTGGACGGTAGCCCGTCGAGTGCAGGCTGCCTTCGATGGTGAGGCGGTGCACCTCGTGCACGTCGCCGGCGTGGCGGCTCGCCGAACCAGCCAGGTTGATGCGCTGGCCCGGTACCGCAACGCTGCTACGGCCGTACTCGGCGTGCAACTGCTGCGCCAAGCCGGGGTCGGTGAGCGATGAGTACGCCGGCGACCAGTCCCGTACGAAGATCAGTGGCAGGTGGAACGTGATGTCGCCGTCTGGTGTGGCACAGCGGATCGGGAACAGGACCCGCTGGCCGGCGCGGGAGGTCGGCCAGAAGTGCGTGGGCGTGGGCCCCAGGCCCGGAACGGGGCGGCTCTGCCACGCCGCCGGTTCAAGGTCCGGATACGACCGCGTGACGATCTCCGCCCGGTCGAACGGGAAGGCGCGGTAGGCGGGCCCGTCGGTGGGCGCGCCGCGGACCGGCTCGGTGACGGTCAGGACGTGGAGCTGGCGCAACACCGCCGCGCCGGCCGCGTCAGGATCGAAGCGGCGCTCGGTGAACTGCTGGTACTCCGCCCGATGGCCAAGTGGGTAGAGCCTCCCCGTGGCCAGGGTCCGCACCGACATGTCCCGCCCCAGCACCGCATGGTGCTCCCACAGGTAGTTCTCCCACACGCCCCGGGCGACCAGGGTGCCACCCAACGCGCTCAGCTCGAGTCGGCGGGCCCGGGCCGGGCGGCGCGCGGCCTCGATGCTGATGCTCACCCGGTCATCCCGTCCGAGCGGGACCGTGAAGCCCGCCGGGTCGTCGGCTGCCGCCAGGCCGCGGTCTACCGCGAACAGGTCGAGTTCGTGGCCGGTCCCGTGCGGCTCGGGACCGGTGCCGCCGGACTCGCCGCGCGGCCCGCCCGGCTCCACGACGATCCGGCTGCGCCACAGGCCCGCCTCGTCCGGCATCGGACGCGACGGGTGTACGGACACCACCCTGCTGGCTGCCGGACCCTGCGGCGACAGGATCAGCCGCCAGGGCAACTCGACCGCGGTGTCGCCGGGCCCTGGCGTGCCGCCGGAGCGGTGGCGGAGTTGTCGGCGGCTCAGCACGCCCAGGACCCCCTCGACCGTCGGGACGAGTCGGGTGCCGGGCGCCAGGTCGAAGGCCAGCCGGCTCGGTCCCGACAGGACCGCCCGCCACACCGGCACCGCGCCCCCGCCCGGTCCCACCGGCAGGGTTAGCGGCGCGGCGGAACCACGGGGAGACGTCTCCTCCGCAAGGTGCTGGGGTGGGAAGGTCAGGACCAACCAGGCGCCGTCCAGCGCCTCCAGCACGGGCAGCCCGTCGGCGCCCGAACCTGAGACCACCAGCCCTGACCAGGTCACGCCGAGCACCACGTGGTCCTCGGCCCGCATCAGCAGGTAGTCAGGCACGTGCCACCTCTTCGTCGGTCCGGCCCGCCGGGCGCTGCCGCTCCTAGGGTTGAGTCAGTAGGGCCGGCAGCGTCACGCCGAGGCCCACCGCGATCTCCTGCACGGCGGCGACGACCGCCGTGGCGGCCTCGGCTGCCGCCGCCGTGGCGGCAGCGGCGGCGGCGAGCTCGGCGAGGAGGGCGATCATCGCCAGCAGGCCGGCGGCGATCCTGACCCGGTTGAAGTAGCTGACGTAGTCGCCGCGGACACAGAGCGACCAGAAGATCAGGCCGGGCGCTTTCCGGCGCAGCTGGGCAACCAGTTGGAGCCGTTCGCCCTGAGGCGTGAAGAAGGTCGCGATCGGAATGAACTCGGTGGGCACGTACGCTCGGCCCGGCAGGTAGGGCAGCCCGACCGATGCGTAGTTCTTCGGGATCTCCATGAACTTGGCCCACGCGCCGATGGCGCCGGCGATGCTGGCGGGCTTCAGCTCGTACCACTCGGAGCCGGTCGGTCGGTGTCGCAGGATATCGGGCCGCTTCTGCCGGCCCAGCGCGCCGATCCGGACCGGGTCGAGCGTCGGATGCTGCACGAGCAGGAAATCCACGTAGTCCCGCGAGCTCTTCGACGAATCGAAGAAGTCAGCCGAGGTGACCGGCGCCTGTTTCGCGCGGTAATCGGCGAAGAGCACCGGCTCGACCACCTCCTCGCTCATCCATTGCGCCACCGGACCACTCAGGGCGAACGACAGGCGGAAGCAGATCCGGTCACTGAGCTCGAAGAAGTCCAACGCGCGCTGCCCGATGGACACGTCGCCGAGGTTGTTCTCCAGCACCCCGGCGAAGAACGGATCGAGGGCGAGGACCCCGGGCTTCTGAAGCGCCTGCGGAGACGGCGCACCTTCGAGATAGCTGATCTCTGTGTCGAGTGCGGTGATCGTTCCGGTGCCGACGACCGGATCGGTCGGTGAGAGGCCGTGCGCGGCCTTGTACGCCGACACCGCGTTACCGGTCTCCGTGCCGAACCAGTCGTCGACGCCATGGTCCGGGAGGGACATGGTGGTGGCGATCAGCGCCTGCTGGACGAGGGCGACCGAGTCCGATGACTCCGGCTCCTTGATCCGCCGGCCCCCCACGGTCGAGACGTTCCGCAGGTCTGCACTGGAACCGAGCAGTTGCGAGGTGAGCATGTGGCTCCTCAGGGCGGCTGGGTACGTCGAGTGTCTGCTCGACGTGTTCCGTCCAGTTCCACGTCCAGTGTGCGGCGGTGGGGTCGGCGGGCACCCCATCCATCGGGACGCATCAACAGGAAGATCGCCGACGGTCCGGTGTCCGATGAGGCATCCGGGACGAGCCAGTTGTCAGGCGGCACGCAGCAGCCCGGCCAGGTGCATCGATGGCAGCGGCCGGGCGGCCGCCGCAACGTGCCAGGTCAGCCGGCCGTGCCGGTTCGGTTGCGAGACCGCAGGTCAGGCTGGGCATTGAGGGCGGCGACCAGGTCCTCCCGGGACCGGGCCACCCGGGACCGGATCGTGCCGACCGGGCAGTTGCACACCTCGGCGGCCTCGGCGTAGGACAGCCCGAGGATCTGGGTGGCGACGAACGCCTCCCGCCGATCGGTCGACAGCCCCGCGATGAGCTGCTCCAGCGCGACCTGCCGATCGAAGCCGCTGCGGGTCGTGTCCGCCACGTCGTAGGAGTCCGGCATCGGCACGGTGCGGGGACGCGCCGTCGCGGCCCGGACGTGGTCGACGGCGACCCGGCGGGCGATGCCGAGCAGCCAGGTCCGGGCCGACGACCGGCCGGCGAACGACGGCAACGACCGCATCGCCCGGAGGTACGTGTCCTGCGCCAGGTCGTCCGCCTCGCTCGGGGAGATCAACGCGGCCAGGAAACGGCGAACCTGCTGCTGGGTGGCTCGGATGAAGGAAGCCGCGGCGTCGCGGTCACCCCGGCCCGCCGCGAGGGCCCACGCGGTGACCTGCGTGTCATCCGTCACCCTCGTTACCTCCGGGCCCCGGTCACCCGCCACGACAACGATCGCGACGGCCTGTGGTAATAGCAGGTCGTAGCGTACGGCACTCACCCGCCCTGCCGTCTACTCATGCGGTGCGCCCGTCCGGTGCGTCACGAGTAGCCAGCGCGTCCCGCAGGGCCCGGGTGCCACGTGCGAGCGCCGCAAGGTCTTCCGGCGACAGCAGTGCGAGCAGCGCATCGGACTCGTCCCGCAGGCCCGCGACGGCCTCGTGCAGCCGTGCGGCCCGGCCGGTCGCGGTCAGGCGTTTGACGCGCCGATCCGTGCCGGACTCGTCGCGCCTCAGGTAGCCGAGTGTGACGAGCTTCTCGACGGTCGCGGACACGGTCGGTGCCGTGACGTGCAGATGGCCGGCCAGCTCGTGCCCGGTTGTCGCGATGCCGCTGGCCACCAGCAGCACCACCTTCAGTTGGTGCAGCGTCAGGTCGAGATCCAGGAACGGGACCAACCGCCCGGCGGCCAGTGCCTGTGCCAGGGCGCGCCGATCAGCTGCGATCTGGCCCGCCAGTTCGGCGCGGGCTTCGGGGGTCATGGCAGCATCCACGCCATTACTGTAGCATCGACTAATGGTTAGACTCGACCTAACTAAATGATGGGGAGTGCGGATGGGCGAGACGATCATGATGCTGGGGCTGTTGCTGGTCGTGGCGACCTTCCTCGGGCGCGCCGCCCGACTGATCGGGTTGCCGACCGTGCCGGTGTACATCCTCACGGGGCTCGCCGCCGGCGCCGCGAACAGCTTCCTGCCCGTGCACCTGGCCTACGAGGATGTGCACGTCCTCGCCGTGATCGGGCTCGTCCTGCTGCTGTTCCACCTGGGGCTGGAGTTCGACACCGCCGCGTTCGCGCAGAACGCCCGCACACTCGTCACCGCGGGTGTCGCCTACATCGCTCTCAACGTCGGGGCCGGGCTACTGCTCGGCTTCGCGCTCGGCTGGGGTGCCCCCGAGGCCCTCGCGGTGGCCGGCATCACCGGGATCTCGTCGTCGGCGATCGTCACCAAGCTCATGTTCGACCTGAAGAAGCTGGCCCGTCCCGAGGCGCCGCTCATCCTCGGGATCATCGTGATCGAGGACGTCTTCCTCGCCGTCTACCTCGCCGTCCTCAACGCGGTGATCAACCCCGCCGGGAGCCTGTGGGCCTCCGTCGTCCGTTTCGCGGTCTCCGTCGGGTTCCTGGTCTGCCTGTTCGTCCTCGCCCGGCGCGGCAGCAAGATCGTCAGCCGCATCGTCAACGAGAAGACCGCCGAACTGTTCGTCGTCGGCCTCGTCGGGATCACCCTCTTCATCGCCGGGATGGCCGAGGAAGTAGGCGTGTCCGACGCGATCGGCGCATTCATGGTCGGCCTCATCGTCGCCGGCACCAACGCCAAGCACCGAGCCGAAACGACCATCGGCCCGCTCCGGGACACCTTCGCCGCCGTGTTCTTCGTCGGATTCGGCCTCACCCTCGACCCCGGCAGCTTCGGCGGCGTACTCACCCCGGTGCTGATCGCCGTGGCCGTGTCCATCGTCGTCAACCTGGTCGCCGGCGTCATCGCCGCCCGGCTGCAGGACATGCCCGCCCTGATCGGAGCCGAGATCGGACTGACCCTGCTCAGCCGTGGCGAGTTCGCCCTCATCGTGGCCACCATCGCGGCAACCGCCGGCCTCGACGAACGGATCATGCCCTTCGCCGGCCTCTACGTCCTCATCCTCGCCATCCTCGGCCCGCTCCTGGTCACCTACGCACCGCGCCTCTGGCGCCAGCCCCGGCACCCGTCGCCCGATCAGGCCCGGCCTGAGCTGTCCACAGTTTCCCGGAGGGCGTGATGTCTCTCCGGTCAGTCGGCGGACGGTTTCGGGGTGCCGCAGAGCTTGGTGCCCGGCGGGATGATCTCCTCCGCGCTGTGGATCCGGTACGGTGCCGGCCCCAACTTGCCGGACGGGTTGATCGGACTGAGTTTCACCAGGTTGAGGAACTTGTTGATGACATTCACCACCGGGGCCAGGATCGTGTAGCCGACGCCGTACGAGGCCCAGACGCCGATCCCCACGCCGCGGCAGACCGCCAGTGGTGCCCCCAGCGCCGACCCCATCGTCGTCCCGTAGGCCGTCGACACCTCGAAGAAGAGGCCGGCCTTGAGCACGAACGCGCTGAACCCGACGTCGAACCGGACCCGGTGCTCGATGAGTAGGCCCATCACGCCGACCGGCACCCCGCGCAGGGAGTTGATCAGGCTCTCCTTGCGCTGGAAGTTCTTGCTGACCTGCGGGCCGAACGTGCCGTTGGCGTACCCGTAGCCGAGCGATCCGGCCAGCGAGAACTCGCCCTTGCCCTTGATGGTCCCCAGCTTCGCGCCGAACGCCGTGGTGACCTTGACGGTCTGGCTGATGGTGAGCGCCAGTGGTACGCCGAGCACGGTGCCCATCGGGATGCTGAACTCCACCGGGATGGGGAGCACCGCTTTGATGTTCTGCCCGTCCTGGAGCCCGGCCTCGAACGAGTACCGGACTCCGAAGCCGCCGCTGATCGACAACTCCGCCCGGGCCACGGAGCCGCCCTTGATGCTGAGGTAGAAGCCCGCCTTCGGCTGCTCGAAGGTGAGCGCGGCCCGCCCGAACAGCTTCGTACCGTTGCGGTTGTAGTTGAAGCTGACCTCGGCCCCGCTGTTGAGGCTGACGCCGGTGGAGAAGTTGGCGACGACCGACTTGACCTCGCCGCCGCCTCGGATCGGTGCCGGCTGGGCGGGCCGGGGCGGCAGTGGGGCGAGCCCCAGCGGTGCGCTGCGGCCGGCCCGGCCGGACGGGGTGGGCAGCGCGGCGTCGGCTTCCTCCTCGGGGATCGCCCAGATCGGCTCCCCGGCCTGGTAGGCCACCGGGTCCTCGATCGCGATGTCCTGCTTCTCGAGGGTGCCGTCGCGGATCACGTCGGTGATGGTGACCGGCCCGATCGTGACGAGCAGGTCGCCGCCCTCCCGCTGCACGTCGAGCACCCGGCCGACGCCACGGCCGGTGACGAACATGACCTTGCCGGGGGCCAGGTCGTCGGCGCGGGGCGCGTCGCCGTCGATCCGCCAGGTGAGCCCGTCGGCGGTGACCGACCGGACCGAGCGGCCGCCGCCGCCGACCAGGACCACGTCCGGCTGGTACGTCAGGTCGGGATGGGGTACGGGCGCCATCCCGTATTGCAGCGCGGACTCGCTGTACGGGTCCTCGTCGACCCCGCCGGCCGGCGAGCGGCCGGTGCAGGCCGTCGCGGTGAACAGCAGCGTCGCCACGAGGACGGCCGAGACAAGCTTGCGCACCAGGACTCCTCGTCGGATCGGCGTGGCACCACCACCGGGCCCGGCCAGCGGCACCGGAAACGCAGCCCTCCGGCCTCGTCTCGGGGCCGGTCCGGCCGCAGGCGGTCGGGTGGCCGTGCGACTGACCCTAGAGGGTGGCCGCGGTTAAGGAATCGGGAGTTTCCCTACCTGCTGGCCACCGCGTTCCGGGTCCCGAACACCACCGCGCCGGCCACGTCGTGAATCTGGTGACGGCGGCTGTAGCTGGTGGGTGTGACGTCCGGTGTGCCGGGTGGATAGCCGCGCATCCTGTCCATCGGGAACACCCCGGAGGCCACCAGAGCCAGGCCGAACACCGCGACGGACGCGGTCAGCCAGCGGCTGCCCGTCGCCGCGTGCAGGCCGGGCGCGGCAGCGGTGACGAGCAGGCCACTGACGAGGAAGTTCGCCGTCTGCATCCAGCCGCGGCGGCCGAGCGCCAGGGCGCTGACCGGGTGCCGGACCGGGTCGTACCCGGGCCGGGTCAGGCCGTCGACCAGGAACGTGACGACGAAGAGGACAGTGCCGGCGATCCCGGCGACCAGCGACACGTCCATCAGCCTACCGAGCTGGTACCCAACCGGATTCCGGCCGGCGCTGATGATTCGATTGCCCGGCGCGAGACGTTCATTTGGCGTTGTTCTGGGCCGCTTTTTCCTTTCCCTCAGGCCGGCATCATGGTGCCGGCTGGGTCCGGGCGGGCAGCCGCCGGACCGCCAGATCGGTGTTGCGACCCGTGCCGGGTCGACGAGAAGGAGGAAGCGTGCGCATCTCGGTTGCCCGCAGCGTCGCTGCCCTGGTGGCAGCGTCCACAGGTCTACTGGTGGTGGCCGCCTGCGCGCCGCCGGAGGACACGAGCGCGCAGTCCAGCGGGGCGGCCACGGCCACCAGCGCCGCCGACTTCGGCGGGATGGACAAGCTGATCGCCGAGGCGAAGAAGGAGGGGCAGCTGAACGTCATCGCGCTGCCGCCGGACTGGGCCAACTACGGCGAGATCATCAAGACCTTCAGCGACAAGTACGGCATCAAGGTCAACTCTGCTCAGCCGGACGCCTCCAGCCAGGAGGAAATCAACGCGGCCGACCAGCTCAAGGGCCAGGCCACCGCGCCGGACGTCTTCGACCTCGGCACCGCCGTCGCGCTCGCCAATGTGGCGAGGTTCGCCCCCTACAAGGTGGCGACCTGGGACGACGTGCCGGACGCGCTGAAGGAGGCAGGCGGCGCCTGGATCAACGACTACGGCGGCTACATGTCCATCGGGTACGACGCGGCGAAGGTGCCCGCCCCGCAGAACGTCACCGACCTGCTCAAGCCGGAGTACAAGGGCAAGGTCGCGCTCAACGGCGACCCGACGCAGGCCGGCGCGGCGTTCAGCGGCGTGGTCATGGCGGCGCTGGGCAACGGCGGATCCGCCGACGACATCGCCAAGGGCGTCGACTTCTTCGGGCAGCTGAAGAAGGCCGGCAACTTCCTGCCGGTGGATCCGACCCCGGCCACGATCGAGTCCGGCCAGACCCCGGTGGTCATCGACTGGGACTACCTCAACGTCGCGCAGGGCAAGAAGCTGCAGGGCAAGCTCGACTGGAAGACCGTCGTGCCGGCCAACGCGGTGCTCGGCTCCTACTACGTCCAGGCGATCAACGTCGACGCTCCGCACCCCGCCGCAGCCCGGCTGTGGCAGGAGTTCCTCTACTCCGACGAGGGCCAGAACCTGTGGCTCAAGGGTGGCGCGCGGCCGGTGCGGGCCGAGGCAATGCAGAAGGCCGGGACCATCGACCAGACCGCGTACGGCGAGCTGCCGGCCTTCACCGGCACCCCGGTGTTCCTGACCGATGCCCAGACCACGCAGGCCAAGGACCACCTCGCGGCGAACTGGGCCAAGGCCATCGGCTGACCGTCGGATGAGTACTCTGACCCACCCTGCGGACCCCGCGGCCAAGGTGCCCGGGGTCCGCACCCGCCCCCGGCCGGGCGCCCTACTGCGCCGTGGCCGCAGCCTGCTCGGCGTAGTGCCGTTCTTCGCGTTCGTTGCGGTGTTCCTCGCCATCCCCACCCTCGTGGTGGTGGCCGGCGCGTTCACCAGCGATGACGCCGGCTTCACGCTGGACAATCTGACGGCGCTGGGCGACGGCTACGTCGTTAACGCCTTCGTACGCAGCATCGTGCTGTCCGCCGGCACCGCCCTGATCGGTGCGGTCCTCGGCGGGCTGCTCGCGTACGCGCTGGTCACGGCCCGCGAGGGCGGGCTGCTGCGGCGGGTGGTCAGCGCGGCGTGCGGAGTGCTCGCCCAGTTCGGCGGGGTGACCCTCGCCTTCGCGTTCATCGCCACCCTGGGGCTGAGCGGCTTCGTCACGGTGTTCCTGCGCGACCGGCTGGGCGTCGACATCTACGCCGGTGGGGTGTGGCTGTTCGAACTGCCCGGACTGGCGCTGGTCTACACCTACTTCCAGGTGCCGCTGATGGTCATCGTGTTCCTGCCCGCCCTGGACGGTGTCCGTCCGCAGTGGCGCGAGGCGGCGGACAGCCTCGGCGGCTCGACCTGGCAGTACTGGCGGATGGTCGGTGGGCCGCTGCTCGCCCCGGCGTTCCTCGGGTCGACGCTGCTGCTGTTCGCCAACGCGTTCTCGGCGTACGCGACGGCCGCCGCGCTGGTCAGCCAGGGCAGTCCGATCGCGCCGTTGCAGATCCGCAGCGCGCTCACCAGCGAGGTCGTACTGGGGCAGCAGAATCTCGGCAAGGCGATGGCGCTGGGCATGGTGCTGGTGGTCGCCGTGGTCATGGGGCTCTACGCCCTGCTGCAACGCAGGACCGCCCGATGGCTGGGGTGATCCGCCGGCGGGCCCGCCGGCAACGCCTCCTGCGCTGGGTGATCCTCACCGGGCTCGGCGCCTTCTTCCTCCTGCCGCTGCTGGCCATGGTGGAGTTCACCACCCGGGGAGCCGGCGGGACGCTGTCGCTGGAGACCTGGCGGCTGCTGATCGACTGGCCCCGGCTCAGCGAGACCTACCCTGACCTGTCGGTCGGCATCGCGGCCTCGTTCGGGCTCGTCGTGCTCACCGTGCTGCTCATGCTGGTGCTGCTCGTGCCGACGGTGATCTGGGTCCGGCTGCGCCTGCCGCGACTGCACCGGGTGGTGGAGTTCCTGTGCCTGCTCCCGCTGACCATCCCGGCGATCGTGCTGGTGGTCGGCCTCGCCCCGGTGTACGCCTGGGTCACGTACTTCCTCGGCGGCTCCCCGCTCACCCTCACCTTCGCCTACACCGTCCTCGTGCTGCCCTACGCCTACCGGGCGCTCGACGCCGGGCTCGCCGCGATCGACGTGCGCACCCTGTCCGAGGCGGCACGCAGCCTCGGGGCGGGCTGGCTGACGGTGATGTGGCGGGTGGTGCTGCCCAACATCCGCTCGGCGGTGCTCTCCGCCGCGTTCCTCACCGTCGCGCTCGTGCTCGGTGAGTTCACCATCGCGTCCCTGCTCAGCCGGGTCAACCTGCAGGTGGCCATCAACCTGCTCGGCAAGAGCAGCGCGACGATGTCGGTGGCGGTGTCGCTGGCGGCGCTGCTGCTCGCCTTCGTACTGCTGTTGCTGTTGTCCCTCGTCGGGCGCGGTCGGCACCGGACCGCCACCAAGGAGCTCGCATGACCGGATCCGCCGATGTCGTCACCCCTTCCGCAGGCCGCCGCGACCGGCGCGGCGTGGCGGTACGGCTACAGGGGCTGCGCCGCCGCTTCGGCACGGTCCCGGCGCTCGAC
>NZ_JBFBAO010000097.1:0-18804 GCF_040682255.1 Micromonospora sp. NPDC051296
GTCGACGGCGTACGCGTGCTCGGCCGATCGGACGACGCGACCCGCCTGCCGATCGTCGCCTTTCAGGTCGACGGCCGCCCGGCCGCCGAGGTGTCTACGAGGCGCTGCGCGCCGGAGCCAGCGGCTTCCTGCTCAAAGACGCCCCGGCCGCCGACCTGGTGCACGCGGTACGGGTGGTCGCCGCCGGTGACGCGCTGCTCGCCCCCGCCGTCACCCGCCGGCTGATCGCCGAGTTCGCGGCCCGGCCACAGCGGCAGCGGCACCGGCCCACCGCCCTCGCCGCGCTCACCCCCCGGGAGACCGAGGTGCTGCGGCTGATCGCCCGGGGCCGGTCCAACACCGAGATCGCCGCCGAGCTGATCGTCGCCGAGCAGACCGTCAAGACCCACGTCGGCCGGATCCTGGCCAAGCTCCAGCTGCGCGACCGCGCCCAGGCCGTCGTCCTCGCGTACGAGACCGGCCTGGTCGCCGCCGGCGAGTAGTCCCCCGGTACCAGGCCGGGAACCGCTCTCCGGGTTGACGCCCGCCGCCCGTCGCCCCGCGCAGGCTCGCACCACCGATCGGTGCGAAGGGAGCGCGTGATGGTGTGCAGGGGTGTCCTCCGGGTGGGCCTCGCGACACTGCTCGGGGCCGGGCTGGTGGCGCCACCGACCGGAGCGCCGGCCGGCGTCCCGGCGGGCTTCGTCGAGGCGTACCCGGTGACGGCCGCGGCGATGGGCGCGGCCGGGCCGCCGTACGCCGGCTGGGCCAGCGGTGGGCGGCGGTTCCTGGCCTTCGACGCCCGTGGCGACGGCCGAGCCGTCGAGGTGGTCGGCGACCTGGCCACCGCGGACCGGATCGCGGTGCTGGTCCCCGGCGTGGGCAGCCGGCTGCCCGACTTCGACCGTGGGCTGGGCGGCGTCGCCCGGCGCGCCCTCGCCCGACAGGCCCGGGACCTGCACGCCGCGCTGCGCCGCGCCGAACCGCAGGCCCGGGTCGCGGTGCTGGCCTGGCTCGGCTACGACCCACCCGACGGCGTCGCTGCCGCGGCCACGCCGGCCAGCGCCCGCCTCGGCGCCCGCGCCCTCGGCGAGCAGCTGCGCGTGCTGGCGATCCGGCGGCCGACCGCCCGCGTCACGCTCGTCGGGCACAGTTACGGCGCGGTGGTCGTCGGGCTGGCGGCGGTGGACGCCCCACCGCAGGTCACCGACGTGGTGACCCTCGGCGGCGTGGGCACCGGGGTCGACCGCGCCGACCGGCTCGGCCCGGCCCAGGTGTGGGCGGCCGAGGCCCCGGACGACTGGATCCGGCGGGTGCCGCCGGTGCGGCTGCCCGGGATCGGGCACGGAATCCGGCCCGGCGACCCGTCCTTCGGGGCGCGGCCCCTGCCGGTCGCCGCGACGACCGGCCACGACGGGTACCTGCTACCCGGCGGGCCGACCCTCGCGGCCGTCGCCGAGGTGGTGCTGCACGGTGCCGCCGGTCCGGCGGCGGGAGCCGCCCGATGAGCGCCGACCGGGGCGACGCCCGCCCGCATCGCGACCCCGCCGTCGACGGGCTGCGGGCGTACGCCGTTGCCGGGGTGGTGCTCGGCCACTGGCTGGTCACCGGTCTGGTACTCGACGCCGGCGGCACCCTGACCCAGGCCAGTCCGCTGACCGCGATGCCAGCCCTGGCCCCGGCCAGCTGGGCCTTGCAGACCCTCGGGCTGTTCTTCTTCACCGCCGGATACGCCTCGGCCCGCTCGGTCAGCCGGCACCGGGGCCCCGGCTGGCTCACCCGCCGGCTGCGCCGGCTGGTCCTGCCGGCGGTGGCGCTGCTCGGCACGAGCGCGGCCGTGCTGCTGGCCGCCACCGTGGCGGGCGTACCCGACGGCACCGTGTCGGTCGCGCTGACCCTGGCGGTAAGTCCACTGTGGTTCCTGGCCCCGCTGCTCACCCTCGTCCTGCTCACCGGTCCGCTGCGCGCCGCCGTACGCCGGTGGGGCACGCTGCGCTGCGCCGTCGCGGCGACGGCCGTGGTCGGCGCGGTCGACCTGGCCACCCGGCTGCTTCCCGCCGGCACCGGGCTGCCGCCGGTCACCGTGCTGGCCGCCTGGGCGGTGCCGTACCTGCTGGGCCTGGCCCACGCCGACGGACGGCTGACCGCTCGGCGCGACGCGGTGCGGCTGGTCACCGCCGGGGCGGCCGGGCTCGCCATCCTGGTCACCCTGGGCTACCCGGTCAGCGCGGTCGGGGTGCCCGGGGCCGGCCGGTCCAACCTGGATCCGCCGTCCCTGCTCGTGGTGGCGCTCGCGGTCAGCCAGGTCGGGCTCGGCCTGCTGGCCCGGCCGGCGCTGGCCCGGCTGCTGCGCCGGCCGCTGCCCCGGCGGCTGGTCGACGGGATCAACCGGCACGCCGTCCGGATCTACCTCTGGCACCAGCCGGTGCTGGTCGGGGTGGCTGTGCTCGCGGCCCGTACCGGGGCCACCCTGCCGGGGTTGCACACCAGCCCCGACGGCCCGACCTGGCTGCTGGCCCGGCTCGGCTGGCTGCCGCTCCTGGCGGTCTTCCTGGCGACCCTGGTCCACCGACGCCGGCCACCCGGCGATGAACAGCGGCGGATCGTGGACCGGTCGGCCGAGTGTGTCCGATCCCCCGGCCGGGTGTACGATGATCCGCGTTTGCGGGCCGCCCGGCGGCCCGTACCGCTCCGGACCCGCCGACCGCAGGAGGTGATCGCTGTGCGAGATAGCGATCCTCCCAGTCGTGGCCGGGCCGATCGCCAGCCGCGCTGAGCCTCGCTCCGCCTGAGCTGGCCCCGCTCCCCGGGCCACCCGTCCCGCCCTCCGGCGCTGCGCCGGAATGGCAGAGCGCACGGGTGACACCGGAAGCCGTCCGGTCACGACTTCGTGTGTGCGCGCCCTTGGTCCACCCCTGCGGTCCGCCCTGCCCCGGGCCGCCGAGTCGCCACCCCGGAGCCTGTCATGAGCCGTTACGTCGCCCCGCTGGGCTTCACCCTCGCCGCCGTCTGGGTGGCCGTCCTGTTCTTCATGGCCAGCAGCAGCCACTGACCCGCCGGCCCGCCGGCCCGCCGGTCAGAGCATGCGGGAGGACCAAAGCAGGCTGAACGCGCCGGCGCACAAAGCCAGCAGCAGGGCGAGGCCGGCGTACCACTGGGTGATCTCCCGAGGCTCGGTGCGGAACCCGATCGAGCTGCCCATGTCCTGGTACACCTGCTTCAGCTCGCTCACCGAGGCCGCCTCGTAGAAGTAGCCCTCGGTGGTCTCGGCCAGCTCGGCCAGGGCGAGCCGGTCCACCGGCACCCGCTGCAACTGGCCCGCGATGTCGACGTGGCCCGAGTCGGTGCCGAAGGCGATGGTGGAGACCGGCACGTTCGCCGCCTGCGCCGCCGCGGCGGCCTCCTCCACCGACCGGCCGGCCGTGCGGTACCCGTCGGACAGCAGCACGATCCGGGCCGGTGGGATGCCCGCCGCGCCGTCTGCCGGCACCGACCGGATCGCCTCCAGGCAGGTGAAGACCGCCTCCCCGGTGGCCGTCGCCTCGGCCAGCACCAGCCCGTCGATGGCGCCGGTCACCGCCGGGCGGTCCTTGGTCGGCGGCACCAGCACGTTGGCCGACTTGGCGAACGACACCAGGCCCACGTTGTACGTCTCGGGCAGTTCCCCGACGAACTGCTTGGCCGCCTCCTGGGCGGCCTCCAGCCGGTTCGGCGACACGTCGTCGGCCTGCATGGACAGCGACACGTCGATGGCCAGCATGATGGTGGCCCGCTCCAGCGGTTCCCGGGTGTCGACCGCCGGCCGGGTCAGCGCCCCGGCCAGCACCAGCAGGGCGAGTAGGAACGCGGTCGCCGGCACGTGCCGCCGCCAGCCCAGCCCCTTCGGTGCGACCGTACGCAGCAGTTCCACGTTGGTGAACCGCATCGCGAAATCCCGGCGACGCAACTGCCGCCAGACGTACAGCGCGGCGAGGGCGAGCACCGGCAGCACGGCCAGCAGCCACCACGGTTGCATCAGTCTGATCATCGTGTCGTCCCCCGGGTGCGGGCGTGCCGCTGCGCGGCCACGAAGCGCACCATGTCCAGCAGCCAGTCTCGGTCGGTACGCAGGCGCAGGTGCGCGGCACCGGCGGCGCGCAACGCGGCGGAGATCTCCGCCCGCTGGGCGGCGGCGGCCGCGGCGTAGCGGTGCCGCAGCCCCGGGTCGGCGGTCTGCACCTCGTGCAGCTCGCCGGTCTCCGGGTCGACCACCGGCAGCACTCCCACGTCGGGCAGTTCCAGCTCGCGGGGATCGACCACCTCGACCGCCAGCACGTCGTGCCGTACCCGCAGCTTGCGCAACGGCCGGGACCACTGCCCCGGCGGTGCGAGGAAGTCGGAGATGACCACCGCGACGCCGCGCCGCCGCGGCGGACGGTTGAGCATGTCCACCAGCGCCCCGAGATCACTACGGCCGGGCCGGATCTCGGTGCCCGCGATGGCCCGCAGCATGCCCTGCGCCTCCTTGCGCCCGGCCCGGGCGGGCAGCCGGACCAGCCGGCCCGGGCCCGCCGGTGGGGGTGCCGCCCGCCAGCCGCGCCGCGGCGCGGGGGCATCGCCGCCGCTGCCCACCACCGCACCGATCCGGTTGCCGCCCCGCACGGTCAGGTGCGAGATGGCTGCCGCCGCCGCGATCACCACGTCCCGCTTGAGCCATCGGCCGGTGCCGAAGTCCAGGCTCGCCGACAGGTCCACCGCCAGCCACGTCTCCAGCTCACGGTCGGCAACGGTACGCCGTACGTGCGGCGTCGTGGTGCGGGCGGTGACCGGCCAGTCCATCCGGCGCACGTCGTCGCCGGGGCGGTACTCCCGCGACTCACCCGCCTCACTGCCCGGCCCGGGCAACAGGCCGGCGTAGTCACCCTGAAGTAGCCCGTCGAGCTTGCGGGTGACCAGCAGTTGCAGCCGGGACAGCACCGCACCGGAGCGGTTGGTGGCCGCGTCCGCGGTGTGGTCCCGGTTGCCGGGCAGAGGGGTGGTCGAGGTCACGGCAGCTGCCCGGGCCACCCCGAAGTCGGGGCCACGGCACCCGGCGGCGGCGGTGTCGCCTGCTGCCGGGGCGCCACCGACGGCAGCGGAATGGTCGACAGCACCCGGTGCACCACATGGTCGGCCGGCACGTCGTCGGCGAGCGCGTCATAGCTGAGCACCAGCCGGTGGCGCAGGATGTCCGGCGCGATGTCCTGCACGTCCTGCGGCAGGGCGTAGTCCCGGCCGCGCATCAGCGCCAGCGCCCGGGTCGCCCGGACCAGACCGAGCGAGGCCCGGGGGCTGGCACCGTACTGGATCAGTTGCGCGACGTCGGGCATGCCGTGCTCGGCCGGGGTACGCGTGGCCAGCACCAGCCGCACCGCGTAGTCAACCAGCGCATTGTGCACGAAGACCTGGTCGGCCTTGTGCTGAAGAGCGATCAGGTCTTCGGTGTCGAACACGCGGGTGGGCTCGGGTGCGGCCACCCCCATCCGGTAGACGATCTCCCGCTCTTCGGCATCCGTCGGGTAGCCAACGACGATCTTCATCAGGAACCGGTCCCGCTGTGCCTCCGGCAGCGGGTAGACCCCCTCCTGCTCGATCGGGTTCTGCGTCGCCATCACCAGGAACGGGTTCGGCACCCGGTGGCTCTCACCCCCGATGGAGACCTGCCGCTCGCTCATCACCTCCAGCAGCGCCGACTGCACCTTGGCCGGCGCGCGGTTGATCTCGTCGGCGAGCAGGAAGTTGACGAAGACCGGGCCCAGCTCCACGTCGAACTTCTCGCTGGACTGCCGGTAGATCCGGGTGCCCATGATGTCGGCCGGCACCAGGTCGGGGGTGAACTGCACCCGGGCGAACGACCCGCCGACGACCTTGGCGAGCGTCTCCACCGCGAGCGTCTTGGCCACCCCCGGTACGCCCTCCAGCAGGCAGTGCCCCCGGGCGAGCAGCGCCACGAACATCCGCTCCACCATCCGGTCCTGCCCGACGATCACCCGCTTGATCTCGAACAGCGCCCGCTCCAGGAGGCTGGCGTCCTGGGCCGGGGTGGTCGGCGGCGTGGACGCCTGCGGCTGCGCCCCGTTCGGCGTCGGGGCGTCGGGCGTGGTCGGCTGGGCCACCGGTCCTCCACAGCATGATCGGTCGTCGCGGCGTGTGCGCTACCAAGCCTCGCATGCCCGACTGAGTACGGACGGAGGGAGCGACCGATTTCCGCCACGCCGTCCGTCCCGCGCCAGGCGAATCGCCGATCACCAGTGGACAGATGCCGCCCCGGCGTGTGTACCATTCACCCGTCGCCGGGCGGCTTCCCCCGTGGCCGCCCGGCGCTCACCCTCTCCCGTCGCCCTAGACTGGCCGGGATGAGCGACCCCGATCTTCCCACCGAGGCCCTGATCTGTTCAGCCCGTGGGTGTCGCGCCCCCGCCGGATGGGCACTGCGCTGGAACAATCCCCGCCTGCACGAGCCCGATCGGCGCAAGACCTGGCTCGCCTGCGACGCGCACCGCACCTCCCTGGGCGACTTCCTCACCGCGCGAGGCTTCCTGCGCGAGGTCGCCCCGCTGGCCGAATCGCCTACGCTCGAAGGGTGGACGCGTACAACGGAAGACCAGTCCGGTGACTGATGAGGCACCGGGTGGCCCACCGCCGCCGGCCGCGCCGGCCGGCCCGCTCGAACCGTGGCCGGAGACCGTCCGGTGGCAGTCGATCTCGTCCGACCTGATCTGGGTGGAGTTGCTGCGACTGTCAGGCCTGGTGGCCGTCTTCTCGATCGCGCTCGGCGTCGGCTGGGCGCTCAGCGGGGCCTGGCCCTTCGGCCTGGCGCTCGGCGGCGTCCTGGTGTTCGCCGTCTGGCGGTCGGTGACCATCGTTCGGGCGGTGCACGCCTGGGGCTACGCCGAACGCGAGGACGACCTGCTGGTCCGGCACGGGCTGCTGGTCCGCCGGCTGTCCATCGTGCCGTACTCCCGGATGCAGTTCGTCGACGTCAGCGCCGGCCCGCTGGAGCGGGTGTTCGACCTGGCCACCGTGCAGTTGCACACCGCCGCCGCGGCAAGCGACGCCCGGGTGCCCGGCCTGCGTCCGGCGGAGGCGTCCCGGCTGCGCGACCGGCTCACCGCGCTCGGCGAGGACCGGGCGGAAGGGTTGTGAGCGGCCCGGCCGGCTGGGGCTCGGACCGGCCCGCGCCTCCCCCCGCCGACGCACCACCACCCGTACCGCCGGCCGCCTCCCCCGCCGGCGACGCGGCCTCGCCACCCGACGCCGACGCGGTCCCGCCGCCCGACGCCGAGCCGCACAACCGGCCGCCCGACGCCACACCTCACCCGTCGGCGACACCGCCTCCGGGACCGCCACCCGGGCCAGACACCTGGCTGCCTCCCCCACCCGGCACCGGCCCACACCACTGGCCCCCGCCCGGCGCAGGTCCGCACCCCGGGCCACACCCGGGGTCACCGATCCCGCCCGGAACCGGCCCGCACCCCTGGCCCCCGCCCGGCGCAGGTCCACACCCCGAACCGCACCCGTGGCCGCCGCCCCCGCCCGGCGCCGCCTCACATCCCGGGCCATCCCCCGGCGCAGGTCCGCACCCGTGGCCGCCGGTCGGTGGGCATCCGTGGCCGCCGGGGTATCCGCCCGGCGCACCGTACCCGGCCGGGGCATGGCCGGGCCCGCCGCCGGACACGTCGCAGACGCGGCAGCGGCTGCACCCGTTGAGCCCGGCCCTGCACGGCGCGAAGTCGCTGGTCGTGGTCATCGCCGGGCTGTCCTGGTCGACGCTGTCCCGGGTCGGGTTCGGCTGGTTCGTGGCGATGGTGATCGTGATCGCCCTCGGCGCCACCGTGCTGGCCGTGGTCAGCTGGTACAACACCGGCTACCAGGTCGTCGGCCGGGAACTACGGATCCACGAGGGGCTGCTCTGGCGGCGGACCCGGGCCATCCCGCTGGAACGGCTCCAGGCCGTCGAGGTGGTCCGGCCGTTGCTCGCCCAGCTCACCGGCCTGGCGGAGCTGCGACTGGAGGTGGTCGGCGGGGGCAAGACCGAGGCGCCGCTGGCCTTCCTCAGCGTCGCCGAGGCGGCCGCCCTGCGGCAGCGCCTGCTGGCCCTGGCGGGACGCCCGGCCGCTGCGGCGCAGGGTCCACGGCCACCGGAGGCGGGGTACGCGGCGGCGCCGGCCGGTGTCGAGCCGGCCGCGCCGGCCGGCCGGCCGCTGCACGCGGTGAGCAACCGGGACCTACTGGTCAGTCAGCTGCTGACCCCGCAGGCGTTACTGCTGCCGTTCGGCGTGGCCTTCGTGGCCGCGCAGTTCCTGTCCGAGGGGTCCTGGTCGTTCATCGCGGTGGCGAGCACCCTGACCGCGATGGCCGGCATCCTGTTGCAGCCCATCCGCCGGGTCCTCGACGACTGGCGGTTCCAGTTGGCCCGCGACGACGACCGGCTGCGGATCCACAACGGCCTGCTGGAGACCAGGGTGCAGACCGTGCCGCTGCACCGGGTGCAGACCGTGGGTGTGACCTGGCCGCTGCTCTGGCGGGTCAAGGGCTGGCTGCGGCTGCGCCTGGAGGTGGCCGGTTACGCCGCCGGCGAGCCCGACCAACGCAACCGGCCGGACCGCCTGCTTCCCGTCGGTGACCAGGCAACCGGCGCGGCGATCGTGGCCGAGGTGCTGCCGGGGGTCACCCTGTCGTCGTTGCCGCTGAGCCCGCCGCCGGCCCGGGCCCGTTGGGTCAATCCGCTGAGCCGACAGGTCCTCGGCGCCGGCCTGACCGAGCACGTCTTCGCCGTACGCTCCGGGCTGCTCACCCGCCAGCTGACGATCGTGCCGTACGCCCGGTTCCAGAGCGTGCGGGTGGTGCAGGGGCCGGTGCAGCGGCTGCTGCGACTGGCCACCGTGCACGTCGACACCGCCGGCGGGGCCGGCGCGGCGGCGGTGGACCGGGATGTCGACGATGCCTGGGCGCTGGCGGCGGAGTTGACCGCCCGCGGCCACGCCGCCCGCCGGGCGGGGTGAACGGGTTCGTCAGCGGGTCGCGGGGACCGCGGGCGGTTCGGCGGGTGCCGTCTGCCCGGCCGGCGGATCGGTCGGGGTGCGGCGGGCCCGCCGCCGGCCCCACCACCGCTCGGCCAGGCCGACCACCAGGAAGGTCAACCCGACGTACGCCCAGCCGACCAGCACGTCGATCACGTAGTGCTCGCCGCTGTAGACCAGCGTGAAGGTCATCGCCAACGGGTACGCCAGCAGCACTGGCCACCAGCGACGCCGGATGCTCCGCAGGAAGAACAGCACCACGAACAGCGCGAAGGCGGTGTGCAGCGACGGCATGGCGGCCACCGGGTTCGAGGCCAACTGCCCGGCGTTGAGCAGGTTGCCGGCGCCGTGCATGCCGAACGCCTTCCAACCCCGGGTGGAGATCCGCGCGACCTCCTCCAGCAGGCCGTTCTGCGCCGCCCACCAGGGCGGCGCGGCCGGGTAGAGGAAGTAGGTGACCAGGCCCGACGCGCAGAGGAACGCCCAGCGTCGCATGAACGCCGCCCACCGGCTGCGCTCACGCATCCAGAGCACCGCGGCGGCGGCCAGCGCCGCCACGAAGTGCGAGAAGTACACCCAGCTGGCGAGCACGTCCCACCAGTGCACCTCGGGCCGGTAGAGGTGCTGCTGCAACCAGACGGTCGGCACCTCGCCGCCGGTGGCCCAGCCGAACATCAGCCGGTCCGCCAGGATCAAGTCGTAGGCGTGCGGGACCGTTCCGTCGTGGTAGGCGAAGCCGCGGGAGAGGTTGTAGGCGACCAGCAGCAGCACCACCGGCACCCAGTCCCGGGCGAAGCGCAGGTGGCTGCGCCACGGGCGGGCGGAGTTCCAGGCGATGGTCCCGGCCCAGATCCAGAAGAACGCGTACACCGGGTCGGTGGGCAGGCCGATGACGAGCCAGCCGGCGACGAAGGCGACGCTCCACACCGACATTGCGATCACCCGGCGGCGACCGCCGTCGCGTGCGGCGGGTGGCTCGGTGCGGGCGCTGGGCTGGGGGTCGGTCACGGCAGACATCGCGGACAAGGTTAACGGCGGGCCACGAGTTGCCCCACGCAGGACCACCTGCCGCGCCGGGACAGTGACAGGTGTCGCACCACGGCCGCACCTCGCCCACCGGGCCCGGTCGCGCGGGTCATCTGGCCGCCCGCGTGCCCCGGCCCCGCGCGAGCACCTACGCTGTGGCCATGCCGGAGCAGCTGAAGGATGCCCTGACGCCGGGTTTGGTCGCCCGGGTCGAGTTGACCGTCACCGACGCCGACACCGCCCAGGCGGTCGGTTCCGGCGACGTGCCGGTGCTCGGCACCCCTCGGGTGCTCGCGCTGGCCGAGGCGGCGACCGTGGCGGCGACCGCGCGGCACCTGCCCGCCGACTCGACCACGGTCGGTACCCGGGTCGAACTCGACCACCGGGCGGCGACGCCGGTGGGCCGGACGGTGACGGCGCAGGCCCGGCTGACCGCCGTCGACCGGCGACGGCTGGTTTTCGAGGTCGTCGTGACCGAGGGCGGGCAGACCGTGGCCGAAGGCCGGGTGGAGCGGGTCCTGGTCGACCGGCACCGCTTTGTCGAACGCGCTGGCCAGCCCTCATGAACGGCCGTTTCGTCGAGGTCGCCGACCGGGTGCTCGTGTTGCGGGAGCCGCTGCTCGCGGTCAACGTGACACTGGTGCTCGGTGACGGCGAGGCGCTGTTGGTCGACACGCTCTCCAGCACCGGGCAGGCGACCGAGCTGGCCACCGCCGTACGCGCGGTCACCGGCGACCCGCTGACCCTGGTGAACACCCACCACCACTTCGACCACTGCTTCGGCAACGCCACGCTCGCCGCCGACCCGCCTCGCCCGATCTGGGCGCACGAGTTGGCCGCTGCGGCGTTGCGCGACGACCCGGACCGGCTGCGCCGGGAGGCGTACGCGGAGCTGCGCGCCGAGCAGCCCGAGCTGGCCGCCGAGCTGGCCGACACCGTGCTGCTGCCGCCCACCGACACCGTTCACACCGAGGCCACCCTCGACATCGGGGGGCGGCGCGTGGTCCTGCGCCACCCCGGCCGCGGCCACACCGACGCCGACCTCGTGGTGCAGGTGCCCGACGCCGACCTGCTCGTCGCCGGTGACCTGGTCGAGCAGGCCGGCCCGCCGGCGTTCGAGGACTCGTACCCGTTGCAGTGGCCGGACACACTGGCCGAACTGCTGCGGTGGACCACTCCCGCCACGGTGGTGGTACCCGGTCACGGCGAGCCGGTCGACCCGGAGTTCGTCCGGGCGCAGCACGCCCAACTGGTCGAGCTGGCCTGGCTCATCCGGGCCGGGCACACCGGCAGCGCCCCACCGGAGCGGATCGCGGCCGACGCCCCGTTCCCGGCCCGCCCCGCCCTGATCGCCGCCCACCGCGGCTACGCCGAGCTGGACGGCACCGCCTGACCCGGCGAGCCGGCGGGAGCGCCGGTCCGGCCGGACGGGTCGGCAGCGGCGCGGTGGTCAGCGGGTGAACCGCTCGACCACCTCGGCGCGGGTGGGCATGGCGACCGCGCCGCCGGCACGCTCGCAGACCAGCCCGGCGACCCGCAACGCGAAGGCGACCCGCTCGTGCCAGCCCCCCGGCTCGACCGGCTCGCCGTCGACGAGCAGGTCGGCGACGAGTGCGGCCATCACCGAGTCGCCCGCGCCGGTGGCGTCGAGCGCGTCCACCTTCGGGGCGGGTACGCGTACCGGATCGGCATCGGCGGCGGCGACCACCGCACCGGCGGCGCCCAGGGTGACCACGACGGTGCTGGCGCCCAACTCCCGCAGGTACGCCGCCACCCCCTCGACCGGCTCACCGGGATACAGCAGTTCCGCGTCGACGGTGCTGAGCTTGACCAGGTGCGCCCCGGCGGCGAACTCGGCGACCACCTCGCGGAGTTCGGCCAGCGCGGCCGGGCCGTCCAGCAGGCGGGGGCGGACGTTGGGGTCGAACACCCGCAGTCGGCCCGACAGCGACCAGGCCCGCCGCGCGGCGGCCAGCGTCGACGGCGCCAGCAGCACGATCGAGCCGCAGTAGAGCACGTCGGCACCCTCGACCAGCGCGACGTCGAGGTCGTCGGGGGCGAACAGCGAATGGGACGGCGGATCGCCGTAGAAGCGGAAGTCCGGCTCCGGGCCGGCGAAGGTGGCCACGGCCAGCGTGGTCGGTACGGCCGCGGTGATCGTCCCGGCCAGCCCGACCTGCTCGGCGGCGAGGAAGGCGCGGATCCGGTCGGCGAGCACGTCGTCACCGAGGGACCCGACGAACTGCACCGCGCCGCCGAGCCGGGCGATCCCGACGGCGACGTTGAGCGGTCCGCCACCGATGGCCTGCCGGTAGACCGGTGCGCCGTCGCACTCGGTGTCGAGCAGGTCGACGAGCGCTTCGCCGAGCACCACCGCGTATCCCATCTTCGGGGTCCCTCCGTCGGTCCGTGATGCCCAGGCTGGCACAGCCGATGCGTGCCGGGCGTCGAAGCCAAGGTATTGGCGGGACGGTGCCGACGCGAACCCGACCCCACGGTACGCATTGAGGGATGACTATTGCGTCGATGCGCCCGGCGTGCTGGGATGGTGGTGTCGGGTGACGCGGGGCTGCGCGCCACCGACGCCGGGTTCACCGCACGCGAGGGCATTCACACGCGTCGACAGACCGCTGGCGGCATTCTGCCCGGCGGGCCACCCGCCCCCCGTCGCAGGTCGCCGCACCGTCGCATCCGCCCGCAGCGGGGCGGCTCCTCTCTCGCCACCCCGCGCGTTTCCGGCGGGGCCACCCGACCGGTGCGCCCCGCGAGTCAGGAGAACCCGTGCACCGTCCTCGTCTGGCCGCGCTGCTCACCGCGGCCGTCACCCTCGTCGCGGGCGCGGTCGCGTTGACCGCCAACCCCGACCCGGCCGCCGCGCACGGCGCGGCGATGACGCCGGGTGCCCGTACCTTCCTCTGCTGGAAGGACGGCCTCTCCCCCACCGGCGAGATCAAGCCGCAGAACCCGGCCTGTTCCGCCGCGGTCGCCCAGAGCGGCGCGAACTCGCTCTACAACTGGTTCAGCGTGCTGCGCTCGGACGCCAACGGGCGGACCGTGGGCTTCATCCCCGACGGTCAGCTCTGCAGCGGCGGCAACACCGGCTACCGCGGCTACGACCTGGCCCGCAACGACTGGCCGTTGACCCACCTGACGGCCGGTCGGACGATGGAGTTCCGGTACAGCAACTGGGCCCACCACCCGGGCACGTTCTACTTCTACGTGACGAAGAACAGCTGGAGCCCGACCCGGCCGCTGGCCTGGAGCGACCTGGAGGAGCAGCCGTTCCTCACGGTGACCAACCCGCCGCAGCGCGGCGCGGTCGGCACCAACGACGGCCACTACTACTTCACCGGCACCCTGCCGTCGAACAAGAGCGGCCGGCACATCATCTACTCACGGTGGGTCCGCTCGGACAGCCAGGAGAACTTCTTCGGCTGCTCCGACGTGGTCTTCGACGGTGGCAACGGCGAGGTGACCGGCATCGGTTCGGGCGGCAGCAACCCACCGCCCACGACCCCGCCGCCTACCACCCCGCCGCCCACGACCCCGCCGCCCACCACGCCGCCGCCCACCACCGCGCCGCCCACCACGCCGCCGCCGGGGCACACCGGTGACTGCATGGCCGTCTACCGGGTGGTCAACGCCTGGTCCGGCGGATTCCAGGCCGAGGTCGAGATCATGAACCACGGCACCACGCCGTTCAACGGCTGGACCGCGAGCTGGACCTGGCCGAGCGGTCAACAGATCAGCCAGATCTGGAACGCGACCCAGACCACCTCCGGGTCGTCGGTGACCGTCAGCAACGTCTCGTACAACGGCACCGTCGGCGTCGAAGCCAGTACGACATTCGGCTTCCTCGCCAGCACCACCGGCACCAACGGCTTGCCCACGGTCACCTGCGCCCGCCGGTAACCGGAGCGTTAAAAGGGGCCCCCTGCTATGCCTGAGGCGTTAACAGGGGGCCCTTCCTTACATCTCAGCGGACCATGGAGCCGACGACGGGCTTGGTGAGCAGGGCGGACTGGTTGCGCTGGATGCCCGGGTCCAGCGTCTTCGCGACGAAGATCGCGTGCCAGATGCAGAAGATCAGCACCGTCCACACCTTGCGGGAGTGGTCGAACTCCTCCCGCTTGTGCTCCTCCAGCAGTCGCAGCGCGTACGACAGGTCGAGCAGCTCACCGGCGCCCGAGGTGGTCAGCACGTGCCGGGCCCACTCGTACATCTCGCCGCGCAGCCAGACCCGGGTCGGGGTCGGGAAGCCCAGCTTCTTGCGGTTCACGATGGCCGGCGGCACCACGCCCTGCAACGCCTGCCGCATGGCGTACTTGGTGGCGTCGGAGCGCGGCGGCAGCTTCAGCTCGACCGGGATCTTCGCCGCCACCTCGAACACCTCGCGGTCGAGGAAGGGCACCCGCACCTCCAGCGAGTGCGCCATGGAGATCCGGTCGGCCTTGACCAGGATGTCCCCGCGCAGCCAGGTGTAGAGGTCGACGTACTGCATCTTGGTGACGTCGTCCAGCTCGGTGCACTCGGCGTAGATGGGCGCGGTGACGTCGGTGTAGCGCACCGACGGGTCGTAGCGGCGCAGCAGGTGCTGCTTCTCCTCCTCGGTGAACATCCGAGCGTTACCGTAGTAGCGCTCCTCGATCGGCGTGGTGCCGCGCTCCAGGAAGCTCTTGCCCTTGACCCCCTGCGGGATCGCCTTGGACACCGCCCGCAGGCCCTTCTGGACCCCGCCGGGCAGGCCGTTTACGCCGCTCAGCGAGAGCGGCTCACGGTAGATCGTGTACCCGCCGAAGAACTCGTCGGCGCCCTCGCCGGAGAGCACCACGGTGACGTGCTCGGCGGCCTTCTTGGCGACGAAGTAGAGCGGCACCAGCGCCGGGTCGGCGACCGGGTCGTCGAGGTGCCAGACGATCTTCGGCAGCGCCTCGATCATGTCCTGCGGCCCGATCTTGGTCGGGATGGTCGTCACGTCGAGGTGGCGGGCCGAGTCCTGGGCGACGTCGATCTCCGAGTAGCCCGGCACGTCGTAGCCGACGGTGAAGGTGAGGATGTTCGGGTTGAACTCCCGGGCCAGCGCGACCACCGCGGTGGAGTCGATCCCGCTGGACAGGAACGAGCCGACCGGCACGTCCGAGCGCATGTGCATGCGTACGCTCTCGCGCAGCGTCTCCCGGATCTCGTGGTAGAGCTTCTGCTCGTCGGAGACCGGGGCGGGCCGGAACACCGGGCGGTACCAGCGCCGCACCTCGATCCGCCCGCCCGGGGTCCAGGTGAGGTACTCCCCCGAACCGATCCGGCTGATCCCCTGGTGCAGGGTGCCCGGCTCGGGGACGTACTGGAGGGTCAGGTAGTGGCTGAGGTTCGCGGTGTCGACCCCGGCGTCCCCGGCGTACGCGGACTGCGCGAACGGCAGCAGGGCCTTCTTCTCCGAGGCGAGGTAGAGCCCGTCGACGGTCTCCAGGTAGTGCAGCGGCTTGATGCCGTAGTAGTCCCGGGCACCGAACGCGCGGCGCTCTTGCCGGTCCCAGATGACGAACGCGAACATGCCGCGCAACCGGGTGAGCACCTGCTCACCCCAGTAGTGGTAGCCGGCGACGATCACCTCACCGTCACCGTTGGTGGCGAACCGGGCGCCGAAGTCGCGGATCAGCTCCTCGCGCAGCTCGATGTAGTTGTAGATCTCGCCGTTGAAGGTCAGCAAGTAGCGCCCGTCGGCGTACGGCAGCGGCTCGTGACTAAGCGCCACGTCGATGATCGCCAGCCGCTTGTGGGCGAACACCCCGTCCGCGTACCGGCCGGAGGCGTCCCCCACCACCTCGACACCTGTCTCGTCCGGTCCGCGGTGGTGCAGGCATTCCAACGCTCCGGCGATGTTGTCGCGGTGGGCGGCGGCATCGCCGCGGGCACTGAAAAAGGCCAGGAGTCCGCACATGGTCGTCATCTTTCCACGCGTCCGGATCGGGCGTCGCGGCACGGCCGGCCTCGCCCGGACGGGCACCGCACCCATCTCATACCACCTGGTCCGGGTTGTCGGGGCCGGTATGGCCGGTCCGACCCGGCCCGCCGGCTCCGGCTCCGAACCGGCTTCGCGGTACCGTCGGGACCAGCAATGGCGCGAAGGGAGCGGGGCATGACCGAGGAACGCACCGACGGCAAGCCGGCCGACGGCACCGAGTCGCACGACCCGGAATTCCCACCGGCGTTCCTGTCATTCATGCGGCAGGGCTGGCGGGACACCACCCTGCCGGTCGGCCCGCGACCGGAGGTGCCGAACTACGCCAAGCGCCGGGCCGCCCTCTCGGCGGCTTTCCCCGGCGAGACGCTGGTGATCCCCACCGGTGGGGAGAAGGTACGCGCCAACGACACCGAGTTCCGGTTCCGTCCGGGCAGTGACTTCGCGTACCTGACCGGCGATCACGAACCGGACAGCGTGCTCGTGCTGCGGCCCAACGGCTCCGGCCACGACGCCACCCTGTACATGCGGCCCCGCTCCTCCCGGCAGACCGACGAGTTCTTCCGCAGCCGCCACGGCGAGCTGTGGTTGGGCCGGCGGCACACGCTGGCCGAGAAGGCGACCGAACTGGGGCTGCCCACCGCCGACCTGACCGAGTTGGAGGCGGCGCTGGCCGGCCTGGCGCCGGCGCGTACCCGGATGCTGCGCGGCTTCGACGCCCGGGTGGACGCCGCGGTGCAGCCGTACGACGGTCCGCGGGACGAGGGCCAGCCGGCCCGCGACCGCGAACTGGCGATCGCGATCGCGGAGCTGAAGCTGGTCAAGGACGAGTGGGAGATCGCTCAGCTCCAGGACGCGATCGACGCCACGGTTCGCGGTTTCGAGGACGTGGCCCGGGTGCTGCCGGCCGACCGGGGGGTCTCGGAGCGGCTGCTGGAGGGGATCTTCGCGCTGCGGGCCCGGCACGACGGCAACGACGTCGGCTACGGCTCGATCGTCGGTGCCGGCGAGCACGCCACGATCCTGCACTGGGTGCACAACCACGGCGTCACCCGGCCGGGTGAACTGCTGCTGATGGACATGGGCGTGGAGAACCGGCACCTCTACACCGCGGACGTGACCCGGGTGCTGCCGGTGGCCGGCCGGTTCACCGCCCTGCAGCGGCAGGTCTACGACATCGTGTACGCGTCGCAGCAGGCCGGCATCGAGTTCATCAAGCCGGGTGTGGCGTTCAAGGACGTCCACCGCACCTGCATGCGGGTGCTCGCCGAGGGGCTGGCCGACCTGGGGCTGCTGCCGGTGAGCGTGGACGAGGCGATGGACGAGTCCTCGACCGTGTACCGGCGCTGGACGCTGCACGGCTTCGGGCACATGCTCGGCATCGACGTGCACGACTGCACGAACGCCCGCAAGGAGAACTACCGCGACGGCACCCTGGGCGAGGGGTACGTGCTCACCGTCGAGCCGGGGCTGTACTTCCAGCCGGAGGACGAACTGGTCCCCGAGGAACTGCGCGGCATGGGCATCCGGATCGAGGACGACGTCCTGGTCACCACGGAGGGCGCGGTGAATCTGTCGGCGGGCCTGCCGCGCGGGGCCGACGAGGTGGAGACCTGGCTGGCCGAGCAGCGCGAGGCGGGTCCGCGCCTGCCGGGCTGACCCCAGGTAGGGACCACGGCGGGCCCCGCCGTCGGCGTCTGCGACGTATCTCGTCGTTACGACGCCGATGGTGGGGCCCGTTGTCATTTGCACTGCTCTCGCCCTTCCCGGTTTCATCGGCCCGCTCCGCGCCGACTCGCCCATACTTGAGGCAAATGCGGGGTTTTTTCGGATACGTCCTCGTCGTGAGGATCCTTCTCATACGGTGTTGATCAGAGGCTACAACCGATTTGTAGCTAGTCGTGCCACCTGAGGCGGTGCGACCCGTCTGATAGCACGAAAGGGCGGAAGGCTCTGATGTCCAAGGACGTAACCACTTCCGACGGCGGGGCCCAGATGACCCCGCCGACGAACAGGCGGCGGACGCTCTGGGTCGCCACCGGCGTGGCCGGACTGACCGGCGTCGTCGGCTTGGCGGCGCTGGGCGGCCTCGCCGCTCGTGACAACAACAAGTCCGACGACCCGCAGCAGGTGTCGGAGAACCGCGTGGCTGCCCCGCAGTACGCGAGCGACGACGGCAAGGACCGGGACAAGGACAACGAGAACAAGGACCGGGACCGGGACCACGAGGGCAAGGACCGGGACCGGGACCACGAGGGCAAGGACCGGGACCGGGACAAGGACCACGAGGGCAAGGACCGGGACAAGGACAGGGACCGCGACGAGCGCGAGGTGCGGGAGGTGCCTTGTGACGACGATGAGTTGATCGAGGCCCTCGACCTGGCCAACCGTGATGAGGGTGGCACGCTGAAGCTCGCCCCGGACTGCACGTACGAGCTGGACGAGTTCGACAAGAAGTCCGATGCGGGCCTGCCGACGATCAAGCAGGAAATCAAGATCGAGGGCAACGGCTCGACGATCAAGCGGGAGTCCCGGGACGGGTTCCGGATCTTCCGGGTCGCCGACGGTGGTGACCTGACCCTGAAGGACGTCACCGTCAAGAACGGCGCCGCCGCCGACCGCGAGCACAAGCAGGAGCACGGCAAGGACTGGCAGGGCAAGGACGGCTGGACCGGCCAGGAGTCCGAGAAGAAGGACTGGCACGGCCAGGAGGGCAAGAAGGAAGAGAAGAAGAAGGACGAAAAGAAGGACTGGCACGGCAAGGACTGCTTCCCCGCCATCGACTACTTCGAGGATCAC
>NZ_JBFBAO010000098.1:0-18761 GCF_040682255.1 Micromonospora sp. NPDC051296
CCGTGCCACTCGGGCGGCGCGATCGAGATCTTCCTGCGACCGATGCTGCCCGCACCGGTGCTGGGGGTGGCCGGCGGCACCCCGATCAGCGCCGCTGCACCGGGTCGCCTGGCGGGACGCGCCGGTGGATGCCGGTGATCTGCCGTCCCGGGTTCGGCTGCGCGGTCCCGGCATCGGCGGCGACCTCGCCGCCCGGCTCGCCGCCACGCTCGAGGGCCGGGGCGTCACGGTACAGGCCGCGCCGGAGCCGGGCGACGACCTCGCACCACCGGAGGTGACCGTGTGGCTGGCCGGGCCGGCGGTCGACCCGCCGGACGCGGCCGCCCTCGACACCGCCGTGGCCGGGCAGGTCAACGCGGTGCGCGCCCTGCTCGACGAGCCGGCCGGGCAGCTCGGCCGGCTGCTGGTGCTCACCGAGGACGTCCAGGTCACCGGGGCTGCCGAGCGGCCCCGGCCGGTGCAGGCGGTGCTGACCGGACTGTGCTGGGCGCTGGCCGACGAGCGTCCCGACCTGCCCATCCAGGTGATCGACCTGTCCAGTGTGGACGGCGCGGCGGTCCGGGTGGAATCCGTGTGCCGGGAGTTGTCCGGCTGCTGCCTCGACGACGCAGCGGACAGCGGCTCGGGCGCGGACGAGCCCGCGTTGACCGGGGTGGCCTGGCGGGCGGGACGTCGGCTCGGGCGGCACCTGGTTTCGGCACCGGACCCGGACGACCGGTCCGGCGACCCCGGCGAACGGTCCGGCGAGCCGGCGATCGGACCGGCCGACGGCGTACACGTGATCGTCGGAGGCGGCGGTGGGATCGGCGCCGAGTTGGCCCGTACCCTCGCCGGCCGGGGCCGCCCCACCCTGCTGCTGGCCGGGCGGTCGGAGCGGGCCCCGGACGGCCTGCTGGCGGAATTGACCGAGGCAGGCGCCACGGTGCGGTACCAGCGTTGCGACGTGACCGTGCCGGCCGACGTCGACGCGCTGCTGGCCGGGGTGTCCCGGGTGGAGACCGTCTGGCACGCCGCCGGGACGGTACGGATCGGCACCCTGGCGGCGAAATCCGTCCCGGACATCCTCGCCGTGCTGGCCCCCAAGGTACGCGGCAGCCACCTGCTGGCGGAGGCGTTGCGCCGGCACCGCCACGACCGGGCGGCGCTGGTCGGCTTCTCGTCGGTCAGCGCGGTGCTGCCCGGCCTGGCCGGGGCGGTCGGCGACTACGCGGCAGCCAACGCCTTCCTCGACGCCTTCGCCGCCGCACAGCGGGCTGCCGGCCGGCCCGCCCAGGCGGTCGGCTTCGCGCCGATCACCGACACCGGCATGGCGGCCCGAAGCGGCGCCATGGCCGCTGCGGGCCGTGGCACCGCCGGTGCGTTGACCGTCCGGGCCGCGCTGCGGGCGCTACAGGCCGCCCGGGGTGTCGACGCCGCCCACCTGGTGGTCGCGGATCTAAGCCCGGTGCCGGCCTCCGTCGCCCCGACCGCCGGCCAGCCGGCACCGGGCCGGCCGGAGGTGGACGACCTGTCCCGGTTGCTGCGCCGGCTGCTCGCCGAGCCGCTGCATCGCCCGAGCGAGGAGATCGCCGACGACGTCTCGTTCCTCACCCTCGGACTCGACTCCCTGGCCGCAGTGGACCTGGTCAAACGGTTGGAGGACGAGCTCGGCCGGCAACTGCCGGTCACCCTGTTCTTCGAGTACACCACCGTCGCCGCGCTGGCCGGTCACCTGGCGGAGTCCGGCACCGCACCGACGGCACCAGCCGGCGGGTCCACGCCGCCGGCTCCCCCGACGCCGACGCCGGTGCTGGCGGGACCCCCGCGGCCGGCGGCGCCCGTACCGGTCGCCGACGGGGAGCCGTTTCCGCTGACCGCGGTGCAGCGGGCGTGGTACGTCAACGAGCGGCTGCACCCGACCGTGGCCAGCTACGCCTTCGTCCGGCAGACCGTCACCGGGCCGCTCGACGCGGACCTGCTCGGCCGGGCGCTGACCGGCCTCGCCGCCCTCCATCCGATGCTGCGGGTCCGGTTCGTCCCGTCGGCCGGCGCCGGCACCCCGCGCCAGACGATCCTCCCCCCGGCAGCCGCCTCGGTCTCCTACGAGGTGCATCCGCTCACCGGCCCGCTCAGCGCGCTGGAGGAACGACTCTGCAACACCCCGGTCGACCTGACCCGGCAACCGCCGCTGCGGGCCGTCCTCGCCCGGGAACACCCGGACCGGTCCCACCTGCTCCTGGTGCTGCACCACGCGGCTGGGGACGGGTTCAGCCTCAACCTGCTCAGCGAACAACTCTGGGCCGACTACACCGCGCTGGCCCGGGGCTGCCTCCCCGCCCGGCCGCCCGCCTCCCCCGGGTTCGGCCGGTACGCCCTCGATGTCGCTCCGCCCACCGGAGCGGATCTGACGTACTGGCGCGAGACGCTGGACGGTCCGGGGTGGACGCTGCGGCTGCCGTACGACGGCGACCCCGGGGGGATGCCCGCACCGCCGTACGTGACGCACCTGGGCGAACTTGACGACGCGCTGGTCGCCGGGCTGCGTGAGCGGGCCGCCGAGGCGGGCGTCTCCCTGTTCCACCTGCTCCTCGCCGGGTACGTGCGTTGTCTGGCCCGGTGGAGCGGGCAACGGCGGGTGCCGGTGAGCGTGGCGCGGGCCGGCCGGGACGCCCGGTTGCCCGGTATCGAGCGGATCGTCGGCCCGTTCGCCGACACCCTGCCGCTGCTGGTCGAGGTGGATCCGGCCGAGCCCGCCGGCCGGCTCGCCGACCGGCTGCGAGAGTCCTGGGCCGTCGCGCAGCGGCACGGTTCGGTGTCCAGCCTCGACCTGGCCCGGCTGCTGCGCTCGACCGGGGACGGCCCGCGCACCGCCAGCCCGGCCGGGTTCAGCTTCGCCCGGTTCCCGGTCACCGCCGACCCGGACTGCCCGGTGACGATCGTCCCGACGGCGGCCGGTTCCGGTTCCGCCGCCACCCAGCTCAGCCTGCTCTGGTGGGAGTCGGGGGCGACGCTACGGCTGTCCTGGAACTTCCCGCCACGGCTGTTCCGACGTGAGACGGTGGCCCGGCTCGCCGCCGAGCACCACCGGGAGCTGGTCGACCTCGCCGCCGGGCCGCAGGAGGGGCACGTCGACCGCTTCCGGCCGGCGACCGACGACGGAGACGTCACCGGGCGGATCCGGGCGGTCTGCCGGCGCACTCCGGACGCGACGGCCGTGACCGACGGCGACCGGACGGTGACCTACCGGGACCTGGACCGGGCTGCCGACCGGGTGGCGGAGCTGCTCGCCGCCCACGGGGTACGCCCCGGCCAGCACGTCGGGATGCTCACCGCGCCCGGCCCGGAGTCGGTCATCGCGGTGGTCGGGATCCTGCGCGCCGGAGCCGCCTGGGTGCCGCTGGACGCCGCCCATCCCCCGGCCCGCCTCGACGGGCAGCTGCGCCGCGCCGGAGCCGGGGTGGTGCTGCACGACGAGGCCAGTGCGGCCACCGTGGCCCGGCTCGCCGGTCCCGTCCGGCCGGTCCGGCTCGGGGTGGACGCACCCGCACTCCCGGCATGGGTGCCGGCGACCGCGTCCGCGCCGGACGACACCGCGTACGTGATCTTCACGTCGGGGTCGACGGGACGGCCGAAGGGGGTGCCGATCACTCACCGGTCGATGGTGAACTACCTCGACTGGGCCATCGACACCTTCGGCTACCGGTCCGGCGACCGGCTGGCCCAGACCTCGTCGATCTGCTTCGACGCCTCGGTCCGACAGATTCTGGCGCCGCTGCTGGTCGGGGCCACTGTGGTCACCTTCCCCCGGTCGGTGCTGCGCGACCCGCAGGCGCTGCTGTCCCGGATGGAACGGGACCGGGTCACCGTGTGGAGTTCGGTACCCACCCTGTGGGAGCGGATCCTGCGAGCGGCCGAGGAGCGGACGGTGCGCGACGGCGTACCGCCGGACCTCGGCGCCCTGCGTTGGGTGCACGTCGGCGGGGAAGAGCTGTCGCCGGTGCCGGTACGACGCTGGTTCGACCTCTTCGGCGACGGCTGTCGGATCACCAACCTGTACGGCCCCACCGAGGCGACGATCAACACCACCTGGCACGTGATCGACGGCCGTCCCGACGATGCGGTACGCCGGTTGCCGATCGGCCGGCCGATCGGCGGGGCGCGGGTACGGGTCGTCGACCAGGACGGGCACCCCTGCCCGCCCGGCGTGGCCGGTGAGCTGCACCTCGGCGGTGTCGGCGTCACTCCCGGCTATCTGGGTGAGCCCGAGCTGACCGCCGCCGCCTTCGTGCGCCACGGCGGCGAGCGGTACTACCGCAGCGGTGACCGGGGCCGGGCGGCCCCGGACGGCACGCTGGAGTTTCTCGGCCGCCTCGACGACCAGGTGAAGATCCACGGGTACCGGCTGGAGCCGGGCGAGATCGAGGCGGTGCTACGCACTCATCCGGAGGTGGCCGCCGTGGTGGTGCTGCACCAGGCCGAGCCGCACCCACGGCTGCACGCCTTCGTCGCACCCGCACCGCAGACCGGACCGACCGTGGCGCAGCTGCGTGGGTACCTCGCCGAGCGGCTGCCGGAGCAACTGGTCCCGGCCCGGATCCACCTGCTGGACAGCCTCCCGCTCACGCCCACCGGGAAGGTCGACCGGGATCGGCTCCGGTCGCACGGCGGTTTCGCACCGGCCGCCGAACCGGAGCGCCTCCCCGCACCGACCGGTCCGGCCGCCGTAGCCACCGACACCAGCACCAGCACCGACACCGAGGCGAGACTGGCCCGGATCTGGGGCGAGCTGCTCGACCTGCCGACGATCGGTCCCGACGACGACTTCTTCGCCCTCGGCGGCGACTCCATCCTGGTGCTGGAGGTCTTCGCCCGCACGCAGGACCAGTTCCCGGCCACACCGAGCCCGACCGTCATCTACCAGCACCGCACCCTCCGCAAGCTCGCCGCCGCGATCGACGCTGCCGTCGAAGCCACGGAACGCACCGCCGGTGCCACGGTGGTGAGCGATCCGGATGAGCCGTTCCCGGTGACGGCCACCCAGCGCGGCTTCCTGCTCGCCGACGCCGTCGCACCGGGCGCCGGCACCGCCTGGCTGGCCCGGCTACGACTGCGCGGTCGGCTGCGCCGCGAGGTCCTCCAGCGCGCCGTCGACCTGCTGGTGGCCCGGCACCCGATGCTGCGTACCGTCTTCCCCGCCGGGGTCCGGCCCCCGGTCCAGCAGGAGCTGCCCCCGTCGCTACGGCTACCGATCGGCTACGAGGTGCTCGCCGGCCCCGACGAGGTGGCCGCCCGGGTCGCCGAGGAACGCCAGCGGCGCTTCGAGCCGTGGGCGTGGCCGCTGCTGCGGCTGCGGCTGCTGGCGCTCGCCCCCGACCACCACATCCTGCTGGTGCACGCCCACCACCTGATCGGCGACGGTTACAGCGCCGCCCTGCTCGGCCAGGAACTGTTGGCGGTCTACCACCGGCTGATGGCGGATCTCCCCGGCGACCTGTCTCCGCTGCGCACCCACTTCCGGGAGTACGTCGCGCTGCTGGCTCGCCGCGCCGCCGGCCCACCCGAGCCGAGCGCGCACGCCTGGTGGACCGGACGGTTCGACACGCCGTACCGGCCGCCGGTGCTCGGTGCCCGCCCCGACGCCTCCCGCGGACCGGACGCGGGCGGTACGCCGGTGGCGGGCCTTCCGGCGGTGTGCGGCTTCACCTTGGACGGGGCGGTGGTCAGCGGACTGCGCCGGCTGGCCGCCGACGCCGCGACCACCCTGTACGCCCCGGTGCTGACCGCGTACCACCGGGCGGTGGCCAGCCTCACCGGGCAGGACGACCTGGTCGTCGGCCTGGCGCTGACGGGTCGGGACCATCCGCTGCCGGACCTGCACCGGATCTTCGGTCCCTGCGCGGCGATGCTGCCGTTGCGCCTGGGCGGATCGGCGGGCTTTGCCGAGCAGCTCGCTCGGGTCGCGGCCGAGGTCGCCGCCGCCCGGCGGCACGACGACCCGCCGTCGATCGCGGCGGCCGTGCCCGCCGGACCGGGCGGCACCCCCGCCGGTGCCCAGTTCTTCTTCAGCTTCCTGGACTTCGCCGCACTCGGGGCGCCGCCGCCGACAGCGGCCGGGGCACCGTCGTCCGCGGCGGCTGGTGCCGGGACGGACCGGCTCAGCCTCGACTGGGACGAGGAGAGTGAACTGACGCCCCCGCCACTGGGCACCGACCTGTTCCTGACCGCACGCCCCGGAGCGGACGGACTCCGCGTCACGCTACGCGGCTCCCCCAACGCGGTAACCCGGGCCGAGCTGGGCCGGCTCGCGGACCGGCTGCGGGCCGACCTCACGGCCGCGGCCGCGGACAGCCCGCCCGTAGGGCGGCAGGCCGCAGTGGACGAGACCGTGCGGGCGGCGACGGCCGGCCCGGCGCGGGGGCTCAGGTTGGCCGCGGCCATCGTCGGTTACCTGCCGCCGCCGGCGCAGCTCGCCGCGATCGCCGGGTTGCCCGCCGAAAGCCTGTCCCGGGCACAGGTACGCGACCTGCTCTTTCCCGACGGCCGCCCGCGGCTGCTGGAGGAGCTGGCCACCCCGCTGGGTGTCTCCGGTTTCGTCTGCCTGCCCCGGTTCGCCGACGAGCTGACCGCCGCCGGGGACGCCCTCGCCACCGAGACCGGCGAGGCGGTCGACCTGGCCGCCGGTCTTGGCGCCCGGTGCGTGTCGCTGGCCGGCATGATTCCCGCCCGTACCGGCTACGGCCTCGGCGTGCTGCGGCATACCCGCAGCGGAGTCGCGGTGACCACCGGCCACGCGGCCACCGTCGTCTCCGTGGTTCGCACGGTGGAGGCCGCGCTGGCCGCCACCGGACGCAGCCTCGGCGGCCGCAGCCTCGCCGTGGTCGGTCTCGGCTCGATCGGGTTCTCCTCGCTGCGGCTGCTGCTGGCCCGGGCGGAACACCCGCCCGCGCGGCTCGTGCTCTGCGACGTCCCCGCCGCCGCACCCCGACTGGTCGAGCACGTCACGCGGCTACGGGCGGACGGCTTCGCCGGCGACGTCGAGGTGCACCCGTCGACACCGGGGATCGCCCCGGCCGGCTACGCGGCGGAGGTGATCGTCGCGGCGACGAGCGCGGCCATCGAGCCGGTCGAGGTCGACCGGCTGGCACCGGGAACGATCGTGGTGGACGACTCGTTCCCGCCCGCGTTGGACACCGGGCGGGCGCTGGCCCGGATGCGCCGCGACCGCGACATCCTGGTGGTCGGAGGTGGCCTGCTGCACGTCGGCCCGACCCGGCGCGACGTCCCGGCGGACCTGCCACCGGCACCGGCGGCCCTGTCCGGGGCCGCCCTCGGGCTGCCCGGGGCGATCGCCTCCTGCCGGCTTGAGTCGCTACTGTGGACAGCCGCCCCGGACCTGCCGCTGGTGCACGGCCTGGTGGACGATTCGACCGCGGCGGCGTATGCGCGGGCGCTGACCGGGGCCGGGATCACCGCCGCGCCCCTGCATTTGCTGCACCACCTCATCGAACCGGACCTGCCGGGGATGCTGCCCGCGACTGTCACCTGAGGCGACCTGCCGCCACGAGGCGTCGGTGGCCACGGACACCGGCCCGAGCCGCAGCGTTCAGGACTCGGCGGTGATCGGCTTGTACGCGGTGACCAGCTCCCAGCTGCCGGGCAGTACCGTCACCTGTTCGAAGCCGACCTCGGTGAGCAGCGTGGCGTAGAAGGTCACCTCCCGTAGGCGGCTGACGCAGTTGTCGACGCCGATCAGGAAGTAGCTCCAGAAGAACTGCATGGCCAGGCGGTCCGGGGTGCGGAACTCTTCGCAGATCAGCAGCAGTCCGCCCGGTTCCAGGGCCGCGTACGCCTGCGCCACGAGGCGTCGGGCCACCTCGTTGGGCCAGTCGTGCAGCACCCGGACGAACGACAGCGCGTCGTACCCCCGCGGGAGTGGCTCGGCGAGGAAGTCGCCACCGACGAATCCGAGCCGGTCCGGGTGGCCACGGGCGACCCGGGTGGCCGCCACCAGCGGTGCCACCGCGGGCAGGTTGTACACGTCGGCTCGCAGTTTCGGCGCGGTGTCCAGTATGTGCGCGGCCAGTGTGCCGTCGCCGCCGCCCACGTCCAACAGCCGGTGCCGGTCGGGCCAGAGCCGGTCGGCGTGCTGGCGTACCGCTTCGATCACCGGCCCCAGCCCGACGGCCATGCTGCGTTCGAAGTCGGCGGTCTGGGCGTCGGTCTTCGGCGGCCAGGCGAAGTCGTCGTCGCCGATACTGACCTCGCCGCGGAGACTCTCGGGCAGCCGACCGTGCAGCTGCCGCCACGGGTAGCGATCCCGGTCCCGCTCGATCGCGCCGGGGCCGACCACCGCCTCGACCGCGTCGCGTAGCCCGGGTACGGCCCGGTAGCTGGCCGCGCCGACGGCGTCGGCGGGCTCGTCGTGGGTCACGAAGCCGAGGCTCTCCAGACAGTCCAGGAACTTGTACAGCCGCAGCGGGTGCACCCCGAACCGAGCGGCCAGCGTGTCGAGACGAGCCGGCCCGGACTCCAACGCGTCGAGCAGCCCCAGGTCGAGCGCCGTCCGCAGCACGTCCATGGCCTTGGAGCCGTTGGCGAGCAGGCTCATCAGCGCCCGGGGCGAGAGCGTTACGGTCATCGGGCCAACTCCTTGTCCAGCGCGTCCATGAACGCGTCGATCTCGTCGAGACTGTTGTAGACGTGCGGACCGACCCGCAGGTAGCCGCGCCAACTGCAGATCAGGTTCCGGGCGGCCAGCCGCCGCTTGACGGTCTCACCGTCGGGCACGTCCAGGCACACCACGCCACCGCGCCGGTGGGCTTCCCGAGGGCTGACCACGGTGATGCCCGCCGCGTCGGCCCGGTCCAGGAGCCGCTGGGTGAGCGCCAGCGAATGCCGTCGAATGGCTGCCACGCCCACCTCGGCCAGCAGATCCAGACCGACCTGGGAGACCAGCGAGGTCAGTGGGAACGGCGTGCCACCGGCGAACCGGCGCGCGCCCGGCGCCCAGCCGGTGGACGGCTGGAAGGTCAGTGCCCGGTCGCCGGCCTGCCACCCGGTCGCCGCCGGTTCCAGCTGCGGCACCAGGTCCGGCCGGACGTAGAGGAACGCGGTGCCGACGCCGCAGAGCCACTTGTGCGCGCCGCCGAGGACGACGTCGACGCCGAGCGTGGTCACGTCCAGCGGCACCACTCCCACGGTCTGGAAGGCGTCCACCACCACCAGCGCGCCGACCTGGTGGGCGCGGGCGATCAGACGGGGCAGGTCGACCGTCGCGCCGGAGGTGAAGCTGGCGTGCGGGACGCACACCAGCAGCGTCCGCTCGTCGAGCCGCGCCTCCAGGGCGTCCTGGTCGAGCCGGGGGCCACCCGTACCGACCACCTCGAGGCGGGCGCCGTAGCGGCCGAACGCCTGGAAGACGAACGGCACCGTCGGGTACTCCAGGTCGGTGATGACGACCCGGTCGCGCGGTGGTCGGTAGTCGAAGCAGGAAGCCACCCGGGCCAGCAGGGTGCTCAGGTTCGCGTCGGTGACCACGCTGCCCGGTGGCGCGCCGAGCAGGGCGGCCAACCCGTCGGCGTACCGGTCGAGGCCGACGTGCCAGTCCTGCCACACGTCGTCGCGCCAGGTGCGCAGCGTCTCCCAGTAGCCGCGCAGCACCCGCTCGGCGCCCCTGGGCACCGCGCCGGTGGAGTTGTTGTTCAGGTAGACGCACTGCTCCAGCAGCGGGAACTCGGCGCGCAGCGCGGCGTGTGCGGCACGGTCGAGGCAGCTCGGGATGTCCGGCCCGGGCGGCGGGTGGGGTCGGGTCACGCGGGGTGGCCTCCAGTCGGGTCGGTCAGGTGGGGATCGGGCGCGTTGGTGCTGAACACCGGCACGTCACGGACCGCCGCCAGGTAGGGCGTGCCTTGGGTGTAGCCGGTACCGGACCGGGCCCCGAGCATCCGCACCGCCACCCGGTGGTGGGTACGCCGCCACCGCAGCAGGGTCGCGGCGAACTCGCCCATCCGCCGGGCGACCAGGTCGCGGTCCGCTCCGGCGAGTCGGCCTCCGCCCACGGCCGACCGGTAGGCCTCATCGACCGTCGGTTGACCGGCCCGCACCCGGGCCAGGACCTCCGGCACCGACCGGTAGGCCACCGAATCCAGCCGGCCCTCGTCGGGCGTACGGCACAGCGACTCCACGAGCTTGTAGGAGCGGGACTGGATCGCGCTGGCCCCCTCGGTGTACTGCCGAAACGTCTGGAACGACTCCCGCTGCATCGTGGCCAGCAGCGAGAACAGCGGGCCGGCGGACCCGAGTAGGTCCCGGGCGTACGCCAGCCGGGCGGCGGCGGGGCGGGCGGCGTCCACGGCCAGCGCGGCAACGGCGGCACCCAGTTCGTCGGCGACCCCGGCGAAGAGGCATTCGTACGCCTGCAGCACCCGGATGAACAGGTACTCGTCGTGGGTGACGTGCACGGGCAGCATGCTCAGTCGCAGCGACTGGTCCGCGGCCGTACCAAAGTCGGCGGCGACCACGCTCAGCGCGGTGGCGACGGTCGCCGGATCGCCGGCACCGACGGCCCCGGTCAGACCGAGGCGGGCCAGCGCGGGCGAGGCGGCCCGGACGCCGAGCCGGCAGCGCTTGGCCACCAGTTCCGGCCCCGGTCGCCCCAGCGGGAGCAGGTCGGTGGTGTGGGCGGCGGCGGCCAGTTCGAAGGCGAGCGCGTCGGCCACCAGGCGGATGACGAGTTGGTCACGGGTACGCCGGGCGGACGTGTCGTCCTCGGCCGGTGGCGGGTGGTCCGCTCCGCAGGGCAGCCGGAGCAGCCGGAGCGCAAGGTAGCTGCGGTAGTCGTAGCGACCGTCCCACTTGTCCAGTGTGGCGTCGAGGAAGTCGCGCAGCAGTGGGGCCGGTTCGCCCCGGCCGGTCACCCTCGACCGGGCCTCGTCGAGGAGGGCGAGTAGGTTCTTTTCGACGAAGTGTTTACCGACACGCTGGAATTCGTCCAGCACCGAATGGTACGGGAACACGTCAGGGGCGGCCGCACCGGACAGCCAGCTCGTCAGTTCACGCACGAACCACACCTCGGCATTCTGAGACGGGTCGTATTCGGGGGATCGGCCCTCCTCGTCGAAGGCCGGTCGTCAGGGACGGGCGGTGCCGGAATTGTCGGCCGGGGAATTGAGTCGGGCCTGCCACAAATCCGGGAAGAATCGGTGTCCGACGAGTTTGGCCAGCATATTTGCCGGGCTGCCCGGTGTGCCGGCCGGCGCATGCCCCCCGACCCGCAGGGTCAACTGGTAGTGCCGCACCCGCCACAGCGACACCCGCTCGTCCCACTCCAGCATCGCCTCGGCCAGGCGGTGCTCCGGGTCGGCCGGAGCTGCCCGGCGCAGCGCCGCCAGCTCGATCCCCCGGGCGGCGAGGTGGCCGGCGAAGGCTCGACCGAGCTGCGCGCTGAGCGACCGGACCCGCTTCCAGCCGGGCGATTCGGCGCCGGATCCGTTGCCCAGCGCGGGCTGCATGGCCTGGAAGTCCACTGGGGACAGATAGGTCAGCATCTCCAGCTGGTCGGTGGTCAGCCGCACTCCGAGAGTCGCCCGACCCAACAGCACCTCCGCCGCCGCCGGGTCCCCCGCGTCCACCTGAGCCACCGCCTCGGTCAACTCCGACGCCGCCAGTTTCAGCCACAACTCGGTGGACTGGTGCACCACTTGGAACAGCAGCTCATCGCGGTGGATCATCTCCGCCGGTGTGCGTTGCAGACCGAGCAGCGCGCCCGTACGCATATAGCGCTCATAGTCCGTAGCGCCGTCGCCCGGCAAGACAGGTGACTGATCGCGCTTCACGGAATGGCCTCCTCGGTCGGGCGTCAGAACGGCCGGTTCGGCCACGTCGTTGGCGGGCGGAGACGGACATCATCCAACGAAAAACGCCAATGCGCTAGCCATCCGTCACGGATTCGGAGCGGAAAATCACGACGACGAACGCAACCCGCGGCACGTTACCTGGCCCTTTGGGCTTACTCGGCCGCCGCAGGCTGGGCGAATCGCAGTACGTTGCCGTAAGGGTCGGTGACCTCAAGCGTCGGTCCGCCGGGCACGTCCCGGTCGACGCCGGGGCGGACCGACGCGTTCGGTCGGGCCAGCAACTCCGCGTGCAGGCCGGAGGCTTGCGGTGAACAGCAGACCGACCGCGACCACGCCCATGGTGATGGACAGCGAGCGGAGGATCCCGACGTGGTCCGCGAGGAAGCCGAGAAGTGGGGGTCCGGCCAGGAAGGCCGTGTAGCCGATGGAGGAGACGACGCTGACCCGGATCGCTGCCTGGCGTGGATCATCGGCTGCCGCGCTGATGCCGAGCGGAAACCCCATCGCGGTGCCCAGCCCCCAGGTGATGACTCCGGCCAGGGCAAATGCTTGGTGTGGGCCGAAGATCGTGGCCGCGAGGCCGGACATGGCGAGGACGGCGCTGGCCCGGGTGACGAGCCTCGGGCCGTATCGGTCAACGAGTGACGGCCCGAACCATCTGCCGATGGTCATCGCGGCGACGAACAACGCGAAGCTCAGCGAGCCTGCGGCTACCGAGGTGTGGTGACCCTCGATCATGGCGGAGGCGAGCCAGTCGTTGCCGGTGCCCTCGGAGAACGCCATGCTCAACACGAAGATGCCGAGAGCGAGCGTGCGTGGTTCGGTCCACGCGCGCAAGGCGTTGCGTGTCGGGTGGTGCGTGGACGGCTGGGCGTCCGTGGGCAGATACCGGCGAGTGGACAGTGGTACGGCAATGGCGATCAGCGCTGCGACGACGGCCAGGTGGGCGACGACCGGGATGTGGAGTGCGGCGCAGGCTGCGGCGAGCCCGGCGCCGATGACAGTTCCGGCGCTCAGGGAGGCGTGGAATCGGGACATCATCGACGTGCCGGCGCGTTGCTCGACGGCAGCGGCCTCGACGTTCATTGCCACGTCCCAGATGCCGGTACCCAAACCGAGAAGCGCCAGCCCCGTGGCCGTGACGGTGAAGGCGCCCTGTGCGCCGATTCCGGCCAGGCAAAGCCCGGCCGCGCTGGCCAGGCTGGCTACGGCAACGGCGCGGCGTGGGCTGGTGCGGGCCACGAGTGGTCCCGCCGTCAACAGCGAGATGATCGATCCGATGGGCAGGGCGAGCAGCAACAATCCAAGCTGTCGCGGGCTCAGCTGAAGCTGCGACTTGACGCTCGGGATGCGGGCCGCCCAGGTGGCGAAGGCGAAGCCGCTGCTGACGAACGCGAGGTATACCGCCGCTGCGGCGGCTCGCGTCTGGGTACGGCTGATAGCCGCCGGCCCGACCAGCGACCTGTCGTGTGCGCCAACGCGACTATGGGTCACCCCGCTACGTCCCTGGGCACGAGGCGACAGACCGAGGCCCTGATCTTTCCGGGATCTACCGGCCGAGTGGACAGGGTCGCGTGCAGGATCAGCCCTTCGATCAGCGCGTCGAGTGTCTCCGCGGTGTCAGGGTCGAAATGTCGCTGCAGCGATCTGCGGGTGCTGTCCATCCACGCCTGTGTGATCACCCGGAGCGCGGGATTGCGTGCCGCCGCGGCGTACAACTCGTAGGCGAGGACTGCGCTGCGCTGGTTGTCGGCCAAGTCGGCCAACAACGCCTCGACGACTTTCCCGCGGGCGTCGGTCTCTGGCTCGATCGCCGCCATCTGCGCGTCGAACGCCGCCGATGCCGTCTCCGCCAGATGTGTGAAGGCCGACGTCAGGAGATGCTCCAGGCTGTCGAAGTGGTACGTGACCGAGCCCAGCGGCACGTCGGCGGCAGCGGCCACCCGACGGTGGGTTGTTCCGGCCACACCATGCTCGGCGATGACATCCAGAGTGACCTCTATCAGCCGCTGACGCCGGTCCGGTTCATACCGGCGGCGGCTCCGGCCGGCGGCCTGCTGCCCGTTGGTCATCTGTCGTAGACCGACCGGATGACGCGAGCGGGGTTGCCCACGGCGACGACGTCGGCGGGAATGTCTTTCGTGACGACCGCGCCGGCGCCAATCACCGAGTTGTCGCCGATGGTGACGCCGGGGCAGATCACGGCCATGCCGCCGATCCACACGTTGTTGCCGATCGTGATCGGCAGTGCCGCCTCCCACTTGGCGCGGCGCGGCTCCGGGTCGATCGGATGCGTCGGCGTCAGCAGCTGCACGTTCGGGCCCATCAGCACGTCCTCACCGATGAGGATCTGCGCGACGTCCAGGGCCATCAACCCGTAGTTGATGAACGTCCGCGCGCCGACGTGGATGTGGCTGCCGTAGTCGACGTGCAGGGGAGGGCGAATCTCCACCTCAGCACCGACCGAACCCAGCAACTGCTCAAGCAGCCCCCGGCGCCCCTCAGAATCACGCGGATCGCTGTCATTGATCGCCTTGGTCAGCACCATCGCCTGACGCATCTCGGCTTCCAACTCCGGATCAGCACCCCGGTAGAGATCGCCAGCGAGCATGCGCTCCCGCATGGAGCGCGGGTCGTCCTCAACAAGATCAGGAGACGTCATGCGTACGATCGTACAAACATTGTACGATCGTACGCAACGGGTCCGACCAGCGCACGACGGTCGGCCGGAGGGGGTCATTCATGTCCAGCACGACGGTGGCCACCTCCGCCGGGCGGGCCTCGGCGCGATACAGCTCCTGCCCCGGCAGGTAGCGACGCCGATAGCGTTCCTCGATCACTTCCACCGACCCGAACACCTCCAGGTCGCGGACACGCGCGCGAGCAAGAGCAACCTCGGGATCCGCGTGTAGGTAGATCGACAAGTCCCAGAAGTCACGTAGCTCGGGCCGCAGCATGAACACGCCATCGAACAGCAGAATCGCCGCAGCTGGCGCTTGCACGGTCACCTCACCGGTGGCGCGGTCAGCCCGGTAGTCGAACATGCCGGGCAGGTAGCGGCCATCGCCGCCCGGTCCCAGCGGGCGAAGCACCGCTTCGACGATGACGTCGTGGTCAAAGGAGTCGCGATAGAAACCCTCGGGTGACAGCGAGCCACGCCGACGACGCACCGCCTCAGGACGATGAAACCGATCGATGGACAGCCGGATGACCGGCCGAAAGCGGCTGAGGTGCACGGCGAGGTCGTCAGCGAGGGTGGTCTTGCCTGCCGCATCCGGGCCGTCAGCACAGACCCGCAGCGTATGGTCCACGCTCTGCCGCCGAAGAAGGTCAGCAAGCGCCGAGATAAGTTCATCTCGTCCTTGTCGCACGGGCGGGACCCTACCTCAGCACGGCGACCCTTCCTGGCCCACGCGGGCGCCGCAATGTCATTGGACATGGCCGCGCTGGCGGTGCGGGCCGCGGTCCTCCTCCGTAACGAGCGCCTGTATTCGGCGCACGGTCGCTCCCGGCGCGAAGATCGCCTCCCGCCATCGCTGCAATGTTCTGGTCAGGTCCCACACGGTCGTTCGCAGCTCTCGCAGTTCCCGCTGCGAGGCCGCCAACTGCTCCCGGACCGACAGCGCCTCGGTCTCCAGTTCCGTGACCCGCGACCGCAGCGGCTGCACCAGAGCCAGCGCCGCATCGGTCAACGCTCCCGCTGTGTCGGCCTTCAACTTCCGCCGCTGCATGGCGATCGTGGCAAGAACGCCGAGGCCGCTCGCGCCGCCGAACAACCCGAGCGCGGAGATCAACAGCTGCACCCAGTACGGCGAGCCGGAAGCCTGGGCGGTCATCATGTCTTCCCCTCAGGGGCCGGACAGGCACCGGCCTCGGTCAGACGCATGAGCAGTCGCAGGGACCACACGATCTCGGCCGAGCGCAACCACGAGCCGATCGCCACGGCGCCGACGAACGACGCGGCCACCACTGCCTGCCCGCCAGCGACCGCCAGGACGGCGACAACGTACATCGCCGCGATCGCGCCCAGCATGAGCACCGCGGCGAGTTCTATACCGAGCCCGGTGCCGAGTTGCCCCGGCCAGAACATGCCGAGCAGGCCCGCGACGCCGACGACGATCAGGCCGAACTCCCAGCTGATTTTGATCGCGTAAGGCATCGCCACCTCCACCGACTGCGGCCGAAAGTTCAGCGCGACCAGCAGGACGCCGCAGACGGGCGCGGTGACGAGGACCGCGAACTCGTAGACGCGATGTGTCGTCCGCTTGTAGAAGTTCCCGTTTCCCATGCCCGACTCCTCTCCCAGCCGCACGTCGGGTGGACGTGCAGCAAGCCCAAGCCAGCACGTCCCGTGACGGCGTCGAGCGGCCCAGCGCCTGAGGTCGACACGGCCGGCGGCATGGCGGAAAGCCAGGGCGAGCAGAAGGGCATCCGCCCATCTGCTGCCGCAGATACCGGGCACACCGCTCGGTCGGGCTGCGGCGCTCACCGCCATGAATCCAACATATGCCCAGGTCAGAGGCACATTGACGCCCCGCGGACAGAAGTCGGCCGGCACAGTGCTCAGAGCGCCAACTGTCGGGTTATCGACAACGACCTAACGACCCTGTCGGCCCGAGACCCCAGCACCCCGAACTGATGTAGCCCGGGCGGCCGACTGCCGCCAGCCCCAACCCGATCCGGGAAGCTCCGGCCAGCCGGTCGATGATTGCCATGATCCCATCCAACACCGCCCGTCGCGCGCTGCCGCCGCCCCCCTCTTCCGCGCAGAGTGCTCAGCGGGCGAGTGCGGATGAACCGGGCGTAGCTCACCGTGCTGCCCGGGGCCTCCGGGGGGTGACTTTTGTTCGCCGGCCGACTCTTTTTGTCATCAGAGATAGAAGTGTGAAGGATATCGCCAATAGATCTGGACATCTCGACGGCAAGACGGCTAGTGTCGAAACAACATCAACTCATTTCGATGAGGTAGCCGGCGGCGCGGTTACCTCCTTGCCCGAGAGTCACGGCCTGGCCGGGAGACCTCACCCTCCTGGTTGGCGTGCCCACCGACCTCCGGCGCAGCCCGCGCCCTACCGCAACCGCGTCGGCCCTCGCCGACTCGGTAACGCGGTCGGCGGCACCTCCGTCGCCGATCCGACCCAGGTCGTCGTCCACCGTCCCGATCGAGTCACGTCTGCCCACATACCACCCGCGACCGGCCGGCAGCCACCGCACCGGACCCCACCGTCGCGGATCAGGCCGGTATGTGGTCATCCGCCATGCCGTCGATCCATGCGGAACCCCTACGGATCGTCGACGGTCACCCAAGACTCGCGAAAGGTGTGTTCCACATGCCCGCTTTTCCTGCGCGATGCGGCCCGCCAAGGCGTTCGCGGCTGTTCTCCAGGCTCGGCACCGGCCGGCCCAACCAACCGCTGAGGATGCTCGCGGCGATCGCCGTCCTGATCGTCGGCTTCGCGCTCATCGGCGTTCCCGCCGGTGCCCGCCCGACGGACACCGAGCCGGCCGCGGCCAGTGACCCCACGTCGACCGGGCAGTTGCAGGCCCAGGTGCTCACCTGGACGGCCGACAACAGTGTCCAGGCGTACGCCTCCGCACCCACCACCGCGGTCGCCGGCCCGGCCACCCTCGTCTTCGAGAACAGCGTCGCGACCGGCAACACCAGCGGCATGCAGCACACCCTCACGTTCGACACCGGAAACCCGGCGTACAACCGCGACGTGGAGGTGAACCTCCTGGCCGACCCGTTCGACAGCAACCGGGGCCGGTGGACCGTCGACGTGGTGCTCACGGCCGGCACCTACCGCTACTTCTGCGCGATACCCGGGCACGGCACGATGACCGGTCTGCTCGTCGTGAGCGGCGGTGGGGAGGACACGACCCCACCGACGGTGACCGCGGCCGTCACCGGTGAGCGGAACGAGGACGGCGCCTACATCGGCGCCGCCACGGTGACCCTCGACGCCACCGACACCGGCTCCGGCGTCGACCGCATCGAGTACTCCCTCGACGGCGGCGCGTACGGCACCTACACCGCCCCGATCACGGTGAGCGCCCCCGGGCAGCACACCGTCGCCTACCGGGCCACCGACAAGGCGGGCAACACCTCCCCCGTCCAGTCGACCGCCTTCCAGGTCGTAGCACCACCGGACCCGGACACCACCGCACCCACGGTGACCGCCGCCGTCACCGGTGACCAGGACGACGACGGCGCCTACACCGGCGCGGCCACCGTCACCCTCACCGCCACCGACACCGAATCCGGCGTCGACCGCATCGAATACTCCCTCGACGGCGGCGCGTACGCCACCTACACCGCCCCGATCACGGTCACCGCCCCCGGGCAGCACACCGTCACCTACCGGGCCACCGACAAGGCGGGCAACACCTCCCCCGTCCAGTCGACCGCCTTCCAGGTCGTAGCACCACCCGACCCCGACACCACCGCACCCACGGTGACCGCCGCCGTCACCGGCGAGCAGGACGACGACGGCGCCTACATCGGCATGGCCACCGTCACCCTCACCGCCACCGACACCGAATCCGGCGTCGACCGCATCGAATACTCCCTCGGCGGCCAGGCGTACGCCACCTACACCGCCCCGGTGATGGTGCACCAGCCGGGCCAGCACACCGTCAGCTACCGGGCCACCGACAAGGCCGGCAACACCTCGACCCCACAGTCCGTCACGTTCCAGGTGGCCGACCCGTCCGGCCCCGACACCACGCCGCCGACCGCGACCGCCGGGGTCACCGGCGACCGCGACGACAACGGCGACTACCTCGGGGCGGCCACGGTGACCATCTCGGCCGTCGACACCGAGTCGGGTGTGGACCGGATCGAGTACTCCGTCGACGGGCAGACCTACACGACGTACACCGCTCCGGTGACCGTCAACGAGCCCGGCCAGCACACCGTCAGCTACC
>NZ_JBFBAO010000099.1:0-18752 GCF_040682255.1 Micromonospora sp. NPDC051296
CCCCGGTCGTTCACGAACAAGCCCGACCTCTACGACCGGGGCGGCTTCACCGCGGTGGTCGACCTGCGGACCGGCCAGGTGACCAAGCTGGGAGTCACCGCCTCGCTCGCCTACTTCAACCCCGGGTGCGGCGCCGACGACCTCGCCGTTCTGACTCAGGCGAAAGCCCGCGACGACCAGGGGCGAACCCGTCTGGCGATCGTCGACGCACGCCGCAGTAGGGTCGCCGCGCCGCCGGTCGAGCTCGACGGGCAGGTGACGTCGGCGATTCCTCTTAGCCGGACCGAGATCGTCGCGGCCAAGGGCGCACACGTCGTGCGGGTCGACGACCACGGCGCGGTCGCGATGGTCGCCAAGACCACCGGTGTGCCCTTTCGGCTGACCGCCGACGCCGACGGCGGCGTGGTGCTCCTGGACCGCATTCCAGCGGCAGCACCGGGCAGCAACGCGATGCGTACGCCCACCCCGTCGACGGCGGGAACCCCCGCACGGGACGAACTGGTCGCGCTGCGCCTGAGCCGCAAGCAGCTCGCGCAGGGCGGCTCGCCCCGGTCCGGCTCCACCGACGCCACGGTGACCAAGCCGGCGGAGATCGCCCGCGGCGCCTTCGGCGACTTCAGTCTTGCCCCGGCCGCGCACGGCACGATCGCGATTCTCGGCGCGGCGAAGGTCCGAACCTCGGCGGGCTATCTCAAGCACGTCCCGGAGGTCGCGCCCGGCGCGAGCGCCAGCACCACGGCCGCGGCCTTCGTCCACGACGTCGACTGGACCGAGGGGCGCGTCCCGCAGGCCGGGGGCGAGACAGCCCCGATCGAGCTGTCACTCACCGTCCCGGCCACTGACGAGACGGTCCGGCTGGGCATCGACCTGGCCCACCCCACGACCGCCGGGACTTCACCCGACCAGGGACCTGCGCCGGTCGCCGGCACCGCGACCGGCGGCTCGAAGCGTGGCACCGGTAGCCCTGACACCGCGGCACGCGCGCCGGTGACACCCGGAGACGAGATCTCGCCGGCGCTGAACCTCATGTCGATGACGACCACGGCGGGCGGCCTGGTCGACGACGACCTTTCCGAGTCCGCCGGTGAACGTACCTGCGGGGTCGCCCGCAACGACCACCGGCGGCAGGCCATGCAGCCGAAGCCGCGGCAGGTCGAATGGGCGGTGAACCAGGCGATCACGGGGAACCTCGACACGCTGTGGAACCCCACGGGTGTGGACGGCTGGCGTACCCGGGTCGAGCTGGGCAGCACCAAGCCGATGCAACTCTTCCCGACACCGCCGATCGCTGGTTGGCCCACGAGCACCGTCCCGGCGCAGGTCGTCCTCGGCATCGCCATGCAGGAATCCAACCTGTGGCAGGCCGCGAGATACGCCATGCCCGGCGTCACCGGCAACCCGCTCATCGGCAACTACTACGGCATCGACATCTACAACAGCGACGAGGCCGACGACTGGGACATCTCCATGGCCGACGCGGACTGCGGCTACGGGGTGATGCAGGTGACCGACGGGATGCGGATCGGTGAGCGCACGTATCAGCAGCAACACGCGATCGCCCTGGACTACGCCTCCAACATCGCCGCCGGACTTCAGATCCTCGTGCAGAAGTGGAACCAGACGTACGGGGCCGGCCTGATCATCAACAACGGGAATCCGCGGAACATCGAGAACTGGTTCTACGCTGCCTGGGCGTACAACTCGGGTTTCTACCCGCAGTCCGAGAGCGCGAAGAACAACGGCGCCTGGGGGGTCGGCTGGCACAACAACCCCGCCAACCCGAAGTACGACCCCGAGCGCGCGCCTTTCCTCCACAACAACCACTTCTCGGATGCCCGCTACCCGAACTGGTGGCCCTACCCGGAGCGGGTCATGGGGTGGGCGGCTTGGCCCATGGGGATGTACGAGGCACCCGGTAAGGAGGTGCCCGCGTTCCGCGGTGCGTGGTGGAACACCGAGACCTACCGGTACGCGGTGAAGCCTCCGATGGACGCCTTCTGCGACGCGACGAACCGGTGCGCCAAGGAGTTGGTCGGTACGTTCCCATGGAGTCCGGGCGGACCGGAGGTTCCCGGGCCCTGCCTGAGCACCCAACAGGGCAGCCCCGACTATCGGTGCTGGTATCACCGACCGGTGCAGTGGAAGAACTGCAGCTACGAGTGCGGGTACGAGTTCATCCGATTCCCCGCGGACTGGCCGGAGGAGGCGAACGGCAACCCGTACCCGCCGAACTGCAGCCGCAGCGCATCCGCGTCGGGAAATGCTGCGCCGCCGGGTGCGTACATCGTCGACAACGACGTGAACGGTGTTCCCTCCGTCCGCCCGTGCGCGGACATCGCGAGCGATGGCACCTTCAAGATGAGCTTCGCCCGTGACCCCAACGGCACGATGCCGTCCAAGGTCGATGTCCATCAGCTCGGCGCCGGCTTCGGCGGGCGCTTCATCTTCAGCCACACGAGATCGGGTAGCCCCGGAGGAATCCAGGACCGCCTCGAGGCGGTCGGCACCTGGACGCTGAACCGCACCGTGAACGGCTGGATGCGGGTGGTGGTGCACCTACCCGACCACGGTGCCCGGACCCAGCAGGCCAAGTACACGATCCACCTGGGCGACGGACGCTCGACCGTGCGCTACCTCAGCCAGAAGCGCAAAGCCAACAACTGGGTCTCGCTGGGCACGTTCGCGTTCAACGGTGTGCCGAGCGTGAGCCTCACCAACGTCACCCTCGACGGCGACGGGACCGAGAACGTCGCGTGGGATGCGGTCGCGTTCCAACCGTTGAGCCGCGAACCCGTCAAGGTGGCCGTCCTCGGTGACTCCTACTCGTCAGGTGAGGGGACCGGCGACCCGGCGAGCTCGGGGCCGGCGGGCTACTACGCGGAGACCAACACCGACGGTGGTGATCTGAAATGGCAGAACTCGTGCCGGCGCAGTCCCGAGGCGTGGGCGAGAAAGCTGGTCTTGCCTGGCATGGGCGAGTCGGTGGGCGCACTGGAGGACCGGTGGAGTTCCGACGTCGAACTGGGCTTCGTCGCGTGCTCCGGGGCGGTCAGCGAGCAGTTGACGGTGCCCTGGTACTCCCGCGTCTCCGCTGCTCCCGGCGGGTACCGCGGTAAGGGGCAGTGGTCGGAGTATCCGCAGGTCTACTCAGGGGTCCTGAACCAGGACACGGACTACGTCATCCTGACGATCGGCGGAAACGACGGGGATCTCTTCTCGAACGTGCTCACCACCTGCGTGACCCAGCCGTTGTGTGCGGAGTCCCCGATCTGGGACACCGTGTACGACCAGCTCGACGACCACACCATCCCCGACACCGAGAAGCTCCTACGCAAGATCCACACGCAGGCGCCGAACGCCAAAATCGTCCTCGCGACCTATCCGACGGTGTTCAGGATCGACGACGCCGAGCCCTGCTGGGTCGAGCCCTGGGAGCTGACCAAGATCCTTCCGCTGCAGGCGTACCTGACGCGGAGCCAGGGAGACCTGATCCTCAAGTTGTGGGCGACCGACGGGTTGAACGTGACATTTGCCCCCGTCGACGACCGGTTCCTCCGGCACGACGCCTGCGAGCCACTGGGTTTCAACTGGATCAACGGACTGACGCTGGCGAAGCAGGGAGACGGCGACGACTCGCCGGCGAGCATGGCCTCCTTCCACCCGAACGACCAGGGCACCACCGCGTACGCGGCAGGGATCAGCGCGGCCCTGGCCGCCCCGGTGCCCAACGTGCCGTGGAACCCGATCCCGCCGAGCCCGGGCCCGTAGTGCCACGACCGCGCAGCTATCTTGGCACCGCTACCGACCAGTCGGACGAGAGCGCGACCGCGCAGCGGATCAGGAGAGCCATGAGGCTGTACGCCGCCCGGAACAGGTTCGGCGCGCTGCCAACGACGACGGCTGGCGTGGAGCGTGCGTTCACCATCTTCATCACCGGCGTCCGCCTGGGCACCGTCGCCCAGATGGTCCCGACCCTCTACCCGGGGATGCAGTCATCCCCACGGCCAGGCCTGTACCTCACGACCTGGCTGGCCGCGACCTTCGCCGCACTGGCGGTGAGCGTGGCGTCGCTGGTGAAGGGCCGACCACTGGGTGCCGGTTACGTTCTCGCGGACTTCGCTCTCGCGAGCGTCGTGATGTTGGTGGGGCCCTTGGTCGTCGGCCCCGAGGACCGTGTCGGCACCTGGGTGGGATTCCAGCCAGGCTACGCGCTGTCTGTGATCATCACAGCCATCGGGCCGAGATCACCGGTCGTGCTGGCGGTCGGCCTGCTCTGCGTCACCGGCAGCTACGTGGTCCACGTGTCCGGCGCCACCCTTCCGGGGCCGGGGTTCAGCACGGCCATCGGCAACGGGCTGACGTTCGTGGTCTACGCGCTGGTGTGCCGCATGTTCAGCACGTACATGCGGCGCATCGCGCGGGACGCCGACGCGTCCCGCGCCGTCGCGGCTGAGCTGGCCCGCCGCGAGGAGGAACGCCGCGCCCAGGTCCTCATGCACAACGGCGTGGCCGTGATGCGGATCCTCTCCGAGCCCAACCTCCCGGACGCGACCCGGATACGCCTGCTCGAGCATGCAGAGGTGGAGCTGCAGCGAATGCGTGACTACCTGAGCCGCCAGTCGTCGCCCGGCACGACGGCGCAACCCGCCGGTCGTCCCGACCCACATCAAACGCAGGGGGACGCGACCTCACTCGCGGACGCGGTTCGCCTCACCTGCACCAGGTTCCGAGACCTGCCGATCGAGCTCGCACTGGATCTCGGCATCGGGATCAAGATGACACCGACGCAGACCGAGGTCGTGACGCGAGCACTGGACAGCCTGCTGCTGAATGTCCGCGAGCACGCAAAGGCCGAGATGGTCGTCGTCCATCTGGACGCCGAGCCCGACGGGTCGTGGATCCTGACTGTCAACGACAACGGGTCCGGCTTCGACTCCACGTCGGCCAACCACGGGATCGGCCTTCGCGAGGTGGTGGTCGGCGAACTGGAGCGCGCGGGGTACTCCGTGGCGGTGACCTCTCAGGTGGGGGACGGCACGACGGTGACGATCACGTACGCGGCGCAGGCTGTCCCACGGCCGCCCGCCAAGCGCGCGCGGGTGGCGTCGTGAGGCCAGCCGTCGCCGTGGTCGACGACGCCTCGGTCATCCGGGAGTCGATCGCGATACTGATGTCCGAGATCCAGGTCGTGGCGGCCGTTCCCACGGTGGAAGAGCTCATGCGGAGAAGCCTCCCAGCTGATCTGGTCGTCCTCGATCTGCACCTCGCCAACGCCGCACAGCCCGACGTGCGGCAGGGCATCGCCGCGATCCGCGCGTTGACCGATGGCGGGTACCGGGTCTGCGTCTACAGCCAGGAGGAGCGCCGATTCGTCCTGGCGGCCTGCATCGCGGCGGGCGCACACGGGATCGTGTCGAAGTCGCTGTCGGCCGCCGCGGCACAGCAGCACTTCGTCGAGGTCGCCGGTGGAGGAACGGTGATTCCTCATTCGGTCATCGGACTCCTCGAGGTGCTGGTGCGGCGCAAGGCGATCACGGTGCTCACCGATCGACAGCGTCAGGTGCTGCACGGTCGCGCGCGTGGATTCAGCTACGGCCAACTCGCGAGACGCCTCTTCACGGCCGAGAGCACGCTGCGCGGATACTGGAAGGACATCACTGAGACGTTGTCGGACTACCTCGCATCTGCGACGCCTGCCGAGATCGAGCACGCGCTCGGGCTTGCGCCGGGCGACCTGCTCGAGTTCTGGCCGGACGGGGGCACGCCAACCAACTGGTGGAGGACGGCGTCAGGGTAGCCGCCCCCGCATGCGCGGGGAGCAAGCTTCCTGTTCCTCCCGCGCCGGCACCGGGGCCGGATCACCCCCGCATGCGCGGGGAGCAGACGCCGTACGGAGCGATGTTGTAGGGAGGCGCGGGATCACCCCCGCATGCGCGGGGAGCAGGGACACCGCCCGCCCCATCCGGGCGCCGGTGCGGGATCACCCCCGCATGCGCGGGGAGCAGGGCGCCCTGGCGGGGGGCATCCTGCCGCCGCTGGGATCACCCCCGCATGCGCGGGGAGCAGAGCAGCTTCAGCGCGCTGGCCAGGTGGTGGGTGGGATCACCCCCGCATGCGCGGGGAGCAGCTCGGTGCGGAGGAGCTGACCGGCGACGTCGCGGGATCACCCCCGCATGCGCGGGGAGCAGCTGACGTATCTCGCGCAGTCGTCGTCGTACTGGGGATCACCCCCGCATGCGCGGGGAGCAGTCGACGATGCTGGCCGACGAGGTCACGGTCTGGGGATCACCCCCGCATGCGCGGGGAGCAGGTACAGGTCCGCCAGTTCGCGATTCGATGGCAGTGGATCACCCCCGCATGCGCGGGGAGCAGGAAGGAGGACCCGTGAGCGAGCCAGGTATGAAGGGATCACCCCCGCATGCGCGGGGAGCAGATCTACCCGGCGTCGGATCCGCCGCTGTACATGGGATCACCCCCGCATGCGCGGGGAGCAGTCGCACGACGACCGGTCGAAAGCGATCTGGCAGGGATCACCCCCGCATGCGCGGGGAGCAGCGGCCGCGTGCTCTACATCCTGTCCGACACCCGGGATCACCCCCGCATGCGCGGGGAGCAGCGCTTGCAGAACATGTCGTCCATCCCCCCTGCGGGATCACCCCCGCATGCGCGGGGAGCAGAACCTCCACGACATCACTGCCCCTCTCAGAGCGGGATCACCCCCGCATGCGCGGGGAGCAGGTCTACTACGTGCGAGACAAGGCCACCAACACCGGATCACCCCCGCATGAGCGGGGAGCAGGTCGTGTTCCGCGCCGTCGGGGATTACACCCCGGGATCACCCCCGCATGCGCGGGGAGCAGGTCGTGAACTTCGGTGTGCGGCTGCCCGGCCCGGGATCACCCCCGCATGCGCGGGGAGCAGGTCGCGGTAGTCGGCGATCACCTGCTCGTAGCGGGATCACCCCCGCATGCGCGGGGAGCAGAGCACGTCGATCGCGCACACGACGTTCTGGGCGGGATCACCCCCGCATGCGCGGGGAGCAGTTCGGGAGCCCCTTGACGAAGCCCACGACCTTGGGATCACCCCCGCATGCGCGGGGAGCAGACTTTCTGACCTGCGCTTCTAAAGATCAAGTGTGCCGTTTTCCTTCACTTTGCATTTCAAGATCGCCACGATCCTCTGTATCTGGAGGGAGTCGGGTGTGAGTGAAGCGGCGGCAGTGCGGGGTACAGCGTATCGGGTGGCAGTGGCCAGACCTGTGTGGCTGATCGGCTGCTTGGCCGAGCAACAATGTCGCCGCCCGGACGAGCTGCAGCGTAGTGACCAATCGGCGGACCATGGCTCCCACCAACCGCTCGGCGCCTCAGCGAAACCGTAGCTTCGGACTGCCGGCGAGGATCGCCTGCAGGTGGGGCGTCAGTACGAAGCGTGCCATTGTGGGATCACCACCGGGCACGCGGAAAGCAGGCTTGCGACGGCATGCGTGGCGTTGGGCGCCAGCGCCCGTGGCCGGACACGATGGAGATGCCGTGAGGACTGTGCAGATCCGCACCTACTGCGTTCGTGCGGGGCGGTTGGACGAGTGGGTGCAGGCGTGGCGGACCCTGGTTGTGCCGTTGCGGCGGCAGTTCGGTTTCGAGGTCCACGGGTCGTGGGTGGACCGGGAGCGCGACGCCCACATCTGGGTCATCTCGTACGACGGGGACCAGTCGTTCGAGGAAGCGAACGCCGCGTACTGGGCGTCGCCGCAGCGGAAGCAGCTCGGTCTGGATCCGGCGGAGTTTCTCGTTGGTGAGGAGGTCCGCACGGTGGAGCAGGTGCTTTAGCCGCTCTGGTTGACCGGCAGCAGGTGGGCGCGGCGTTCGTCGGCAGTGAGCGCCCGGAACACCCGGTGCCGCGCGGCGTCGGTCAACGCCGCGAGGTCGGGGTTGGCGGCCCAGATGCGGGCGCTGGCATCGGCCGAGCCGGTGACGACGTACGAGCCGTCGGCGAGCCAGGTCAAGCCGGTGACCGAGTCACGGTGGACACCGATGACCTGGCCGTCGTGGTCGGCCCGGGTGTCCCAGCGGCGTACGGTGCGGTCGTCGGAACCGGAGGCGAGGTAGCGGCCGTCGGGCGAGTAGGCGATGGCGCGTACCCGGCGGTTGTGGCCTTCGAGGACCGTGGCGGGTGCGCTCGGGTCGGTCAAGGACCAGACGCGGACGGTCCAGTCCGCGGAGCAGCTGGCGACGTGGCGCTCGTCGGGTGCCCAAGCGATCCCGTCGACGTAGTTCTGGTGGCCGGAGAGCACCCGGCTGACGGCAGGGTTCTCCATGTCCCAGACGCGGACGGTGCGGTCGTCGGAGCCGGAGGCGAGGAAACGGCCGCTGGGCGACCAGGCGAGTGCGCCGACCCAGTCGGTGTGACCACGCAGGAAACCGACGACGGCGCGGGTGCGTACGTCGATGAGGTGAATGGTGCTGTCTTTCGCCCCTGCCGCGAGTCGGGAACCGTCGGGGGAGTAGGCCAACGACTCGAACTCAACGCCCCCGTCGAGCAACACCTCGGCGCTGGGGCCGTCGAGCAGGCGCAGCGAACCGTCCTGTGCTGCGACGGCCAGCCTGCCGTCGTGGCCCGCCAGTGCGGTGACGCCCGCGAGCACCGTGTGGGTGAGATCGTGACGGCGTCCGTCCCGGTGCCAGCGCCGGACGGTGCCGTCGGAGGAACCCGCCACGATGTGGCCCTCGCCGTCGACAGTCAGCCCGGTGAGGGGCGCGCGGTGCCCAGCGAGGAGGACCTGTTCGGCGCCGCGCGGATGCAGCGCCCAGATCCGGGCCGTGGCGTCGGCGGAACCGCTCAGCACCCGGGTGCCATCCGGGCTGACCGTGACGCACCAGGCCGTGTGCTCGTGCCCGCGCAGCTCGGCGACCTCGCGCAACCGGCCGATGTCCCAGACGCGGATGGTGCCATCGCCGGTGGCGAAGGCGATCCGCTGGCTGTCGGGCGTCCAGGCCACCGACCAGATGGTGTCGCGCTGGCCGCCGATGACGCTGTGCTGGGTGCCGGCGACCGCATCCCAGATCCGCACCGTGTGGTCGGCGGACCCGCTGACGATCCACCGCCCGTCGGGGGAGTAGGCGACGGCTTCAACGAGGTCGAGGTGGCCGCGCAGGGTACGCGTCGGTCGGCCGGTGGCCGGATCCCAGACGACGAGCGTCTTGTCGTGGGAGGCGGTGACCAGCCGGGACGAGTCGGGTGCCCAGTGCACGCCCCACACGTCGGCGGCGTGCCCGGCGAGGGTGCTGTGGACGGCCCAGGTAGCGGTGTCCCACAGGCGGACGAGGCGGTCGCGGCTGGTGGCAGCCAGCCGGGTGCCGTCGGGCGAGAACGCGACACCGCGCGCGCAGTCACCGCACGGCAGGACGGTGACCAGGTCGCCGCTGGCCGTGTCCCAGATCCGGACGGTGGCGTCCCTCGACGCGGTGGCAACCCTGGTGGTGTCAGGGGAGTAGGCGACGGCCTCGACCATGTCGGTGTGGCCGCGCAGTACGGCGCAGACCGTGCCGGTGTGCGCGTCCCACAATCGAGCCGTACCGTCGCGGGACGCGGTCGCGACGGAGCCTCCGTCGGACGACCAGGCAACACCCCGTACCGCGTCCTTGTGGCCGGAGACCACGGCCTCGACGTGGCTGAACGCCAGCGCGGACATCAGCGCCTGCGCGGCGGCGGGGGTGGTCGGGCACTCGGTCAACGCGGCCGTGGTCAGCAGCACGGCCAGTTCCGGGTAGCGGTCGACGTTGGTCAGCGCGTACAGACCGATCGACTCCGACACCCGACGCAGGAAGGCCGTGTCGCGGCGACGAGACGCGTCGACCAGATCGCGGGCGGCCAGAGTGTCCTGCCCGGCAGAACGCATCGCCTCCAGCCACTGCCCGGCTAACGTCAGCCGGTCCCCCGTGAGGAGATAGTCGGGGCTGCGGCCGGAGCCCTGCCAGTCGGCCGCCCACCGCTCCAACTCCGCACGCCGTTTCAGCTGCTCCGCCCTCGTCTCGACCTCCTGCCGCAGCGGTGCCCACTGCCGAAACAGCGCCTCGTGCGCCACCTGCACGTACGCGTCGCCGTCGGCGGCCGAGGTCAGCAGCCGGGCATCGGTGAAGACATCCACGATCCGACGTTGCTCTGTTGAGAGTTCGCCGAGCGGGACCCGACGCCGGGTGGGTTCCCCACCGTCCATCGACACCAGGCGCAGCAAAGTCGACAGGATCAGCTGCACGTCGTACCGCGTCCGCAGCTCGGCCAAGACGGTGTCGGCCTGTCGTGCCAGTGCGCCGGCCACCCCGCCCGACTCCTGGTACTCCTGCCGAGTGACCACGTTGCCGGGGCCAACCGCCAGGTACAGCTCCTGCAACAGATACGCCAGCAGGGGCAGCGCATCAGGGGTGCCGGTCTCCTCGACAATCTTGTTGACCAAGCCCGGTTCGAAACTCATCCCCGCCAGCCGGGCCGGCTCCTCGACCACGCGCACCAACTCGCTCGGACGGATGGTGCCCACGGCCAGCGGTGCGGCCAACAACTGCGCGTGCTCACCGGCGAGCAGCTCGGCTAGGAACTCGATACGAAGCGTCGCGACCACCCACAGCCGGCGATCCGCGCCGAGGGCGGTGGCGACCTGGTCGAGGAACAACCTCCGTTCGGCCGGGCCGGACAGGGTGACCAGTTCCTCCATCTGGTCGATGACGAGCAGCAGCCGCCCGTGCCGGTTGCCGGCCTTGACCCGCCAGGCGCGTACAGCCTTGGCGAAAGCGTTGGGGTCCGACCACATCTCGCGGAGCGCGGCCTGCCGTTGCTCACCGGCGAGGCTTGCGGCGAGCGTCGCGAGGCGTGCGACGGGTTCGCCGGCCGGGGCCAGCGAGGAGAGCACATGCCACCGGTGCCTGCGTAGACGAGGTACTACGCCGGCGTGCACCAGGGATGACTTGCCGCTGCCGGACGCGCCGGTGACACAGACGAAACGCGCCGTCGGATCGGCGGTGAGCACATGCATGCGGCGGACCAGGTCCGCGGCCAGGTCGTCGCGACCGAAGAAGACCGCCGCGTCCTGCTCGGTGAACGCCGACAGGCCCGGGTACGGGGAGCGATCGCCGTTCCAGACTGGTTTGGAGGTACGAGGGTTCTCCCACCAGAGGATCAGGGCGTTGCCGCCGATCAGCACCAGCAGCAAGATGATCAGCGCGGGGCCTGCGATGGCTTCTACCCAGGTGAAGACGCCTGAGTTGGATGCGGCGTCGGTGGCGAGGCTCGTCGTTACTTCAAGCAGGACCGCAACCACGAGCAGGGACAGTTGCAGCGTCAGTGACGAACGTCGGCCGTGCCGCAATCTTCCTCCCCATGAAGCCTGTGGACTGCCGTCCGCGGGCATTCACGGTAGTCGACTGAACGCCGACTGTGACAGGCCGGACGTCGGCGGCGTCTGAGCCGAGGGCTCAGCAGGCCGGCACTTTGCGGCAGGGACGGCAGCCGTGCTGGCCGGAGCTACCTGCGTGGGTGGGCAGCAGAACGACCGCCCTTGCCCGGCGTCCGGGATCACCCCGCGTATGCGAGGAGTAAACGGCGAAGCAGGGTAGGGCGACTTTCCTGGGTGCCGCGAACCGCTCGCACTTGGTCAGGCGGGCCTCGCAGTCCATTTGCTACAGTCGCTCGCGCATCTACAGGAAACCGGGCGAGGCGTAGCCGCCTCGACTAGCTAGTTCAAGAGGAGGAACAGTGACGATCCGCCCCAGCGTCCAGCTCTCGGTGACTCTCCCGCAGGTGGAGGTGATTTGCCTGGTGGTCTTGATCTTCTACATCATCGTGCGCATGTGATCTCTCGGTGGTGAGTGGGCCGAAGGAGACTTCCCTCGGCCCCACCCCCGCAGGGCGCGGGGAAATGATCTCCACGGCGTGCCCGCGTCGGCGAGCTATGGATCACCCCCGGCCTAGCGGGGACTATGCAGGAGTATGTCACGTTCCTGACAGGTGCCTTTGATGATGCATGTCAGAGCGGTCATCCTCGGCTGTCGTGCGCGACAATCACTGCCCGGCAGCCGCAGCTCGTCGGCTGGCAGGCAGTTTTGGCAGCGGAAGCGGGGCGGGTGAGCGTGCCTTCGGTCCCTCCGGTCTCTGAGCAGGTGGACGTAAGGATCTTCTGGGGCAAGGCCGGCACCGCCAAGCAGGGCGAAGAAACCGTCCCGCATCCCCTGATCTGCCACACGATCGACACTGCGGTCGTTGCCGAGTTGCTCTACGACCGGCTGCTCAGTGCGGCTTGCCGCGCGGAACTCAGCGCCGCCTTCGCACCGCTTGGCGGTCAACCCGCTGTCTGGGTTGGACTGATGTGTGGGCTGCACGATCTCGGCAAGCTCTCACCGGCTTTCCAGGCACTGCGGGTCGACGTCGCGGCCAAGCTCCTGCCGCCCGAGGCGGCTGCTCAGACCAGCCGACTGAGTCGCATCAGAGCGCGGGGCGGTCGTACCGACACGTTCCACGGCATCCTAACTTGCTATCACGTCCGGCAGATTCTTCTCGATTGGGGAGCAGAGCCCGACACGGCCAGGACTGTGGCGCAGGCCATCGGCGCGCATCACGGCAGTTTCTTCTCCGACCAAGTGCTGGTCAACGCCGAGTCCGCCGTTCAGGATCACGGTGGTCAGCGCTGGGCACGGTGGGCCGAGGAGTTGTTCTGCCGTACGGCGGATCTGTTGGGGCTGCCTGATCCGCGTACCGTCTCCTGGTCCGAGGTGAGGTTCGGGACCGGCGGCGCGGTCGCGCTAGCCGGGTTGACCACGGTGAGTGACTGGATTGCCTCAGGGGCGATCCGCAAGGCTACCCATGCCGGCAGTGACATCGATCTGGTGGCGTACCTCCAACTCGCTCGGGGCCGCGCGGTCGAGCAGGTCGTCGATCGTCTCGGGTGGTCCGGCTGGGCGCCGGCCGGCGACCTCAGCTTCGGCACGCTCTATGGGCAACGTCCCCGCCCTCTGCAACAGGCTTGCGAGGGTCGATTGGAATCCAAGAACCGTCCGGGGATTCTGATCGTCGAGGCGCCGACGGGGGAGGGTAAGACGAAGATCGCCCTACAGGCGACCGTCGGTCTGATCGATCGGCTCCGGCTCGCCGGGTTCTTCGTTGCCATGCCCACTCGGGCAACCAGCAACCAGATGTTCGACGAGGTCGACGAACTGGTGACGGGCTTCGACTGGGGACTCTCGGTCAAGCTTCTGCACGGCACGGCCGCCGAGCACCTGGCCGACCGGCGCGCCCGGATGGCTCGGTCCGAACCGATCAGCCCGGAGAACGTCGGCACCGACGATCCCGCCGGCAATCAGGACGCTGCCGTACGGGAGTGGTTCACCAAGCTCAAGGCGCTGCTTGCCCCACTGGCCGTGGGGACCGTCGACCGCGTACTGCAAGGCGGCATCCGGTCGCCGTGGGCCCCGGTGCCCCTGGTGGGGCTCTCCAACCGGGTGATCGTTTTTGACGAGGTACACGGCTACCAGGTGTACATGTCGACAATCCTGGACCGGATCCTGTGGTGGCTGGGTTGGCTCGGCGTGCCGGTGATCCTGCTGTCGGCGACCCTGCCCCGGATTCGCCGAGAGGAACTGCTCCGCCACTGGTACGCCGGTGCCCAGCGATCTCATCCGGACAAGGTCGAGCTGTGTCTCCCCGTGCTGAGCTATCCGCACGCGGTCTGGCTCGACGATCGGGGCGTGCCCGACGTCGTGCAGGCGGAAGCGTCGAGTACTAATGCGGATCGGCGCGTCGAGCTGCTACAGCTCGCCGATGCCGACCTCACCGGGTGGCTGCTGCGGCAGGCGCGCGGCGGCCAGGGTGTGGCAGTAGTGCACAACCTCGTCCGGCGGGTCGACCACACGGTGGAGCTGCTCGAAGCAGCAATAGGGGAGCTGCCCGAGCCGGAGCGCCCGCGGGTCGTATCTCTGACCGGGCAACTGACGGCTGCGGCGCGAGCAAAGGTCGAGCAGGAGTTGCGCGACCTCTTCGGCCTGAACGGCAGCAGGGCTCCGCAGGCCGGGTACATCGTCGTCGGCACCCAGGTGTTGGAGCAGAGCCTCGACTTGGACTTCGACGCGATGGCCAGCGACCTGGCACCGGTCGACAGCCTGATCCAGCGGGCCGGGCGGCTGCATCGCTTCCGTCGGACCGATCCGGGCGCGCCACCGACCCTCGCTCTGCTGGGTGTGACCGAGAAGAAGGCGGGTCCCGCATGGCCGCCGCATACGACGCGCATTTACCAGGACGCCGTGTTGCTGCGTACCTGGGCTCTGCTGCGGAACCGGCGGGACCTGAGGACGCCGGACGAGGTGCCGGAACTGGTGGACGCCGTCTACTCGGAACCCGACCGGATCACATCCCCAGTCGAGTGGGAGACGCGGTGGCAGCACGCGCAGGAAAAGCTCGACAAGGCGCAGAGAGCCGACCAGGACATGGCGAGCGCACTCTTCCTGCCGCCGCCGATCAAGCCGGATGCGCTGCTGGAACTCACCCGGCATCCGCGCTACACCGGTCAGACCCGTAAGCCGGACGGACGGAGCCGCCGCTATGAGTGAGTACGGCGAGAGTCGGGCGTTCAGCGACTGGGTCGACGTGGTCGTGCTGTGCGACGAGAACGGTCGGACGGTGCCGGTGACGGGCACGGTTTCCGTTGACCTCGCCGACGAGGAGATCCCACAGCACGAGCTGCTGTCCGAGTTGTTGGACTCCACGGTCCGCCTCACCACTGCTGAGGGAGTTCTGTCGGTGGTGCTCGATACGCTGCGCGCGATTCCGGTCCCGGCTGCCTTCGCCGCATCGCCCTGGCTCACCGACTCCCGCCCGATCGTGGTGCGGGACGGCGTCGGTTGTGTTGGCGGCTTGTCGGTGCGCTACTCCGACACCGTTGGCCTGCGGATCACCGGCCCGGACGCGGACCTTGACTACGACGATCAGAACGGATGAACCAGTGCGATTCAACCTGACCGAGCAGCCATGGCTGCCGGTCGTGCGAATGGACGGCACCCGTGACGAGGTCGACCTTGTCACGCTGCTGAGCGAATCGCACCGCATCCGCCGCATCCTCGGGCAGAGCCCACCGATGACCGCTGCCCTGCACCGGCTCGTCCTGGCGCTGATGCACCGGGTCTACGGCCCGGCTGACGAGAAGGAATGGGCTGAGTTGTGGCGGGCGGAGAGCCTGCCTGACCCCACCACTGCCCGGCCTGGCGAGCCGGTACCACGCCTGCAAGCCGACCGCTTCGAGTTGTTCGATGCTGAGCGGCCGTTCCTCCAGTGCCCGGCGGTGTCCGGTGTTCCGGCCTCCAGCGCTGCGAAGCTGGTGCCGCATAGGGCGGTTGGCAACAACACCACACTTTTCGATCACACGACCGCCCTGGACGAGGTGCGCCTCTCGCCCGCCGAGGCGGCCCGGTGGCTGGTGACCCTCCAGGCATACGACCCGGGCGGGATGAAGACCCCGTACGCCAGGGACAAGTCTTCCCAGGCCGCACCAGCCAACAGCATGGGAATGGTGCTAGTGGAGGGCAGGACGCTCAAGGAGACGCTCCTGCTCAATCTCATGCCATATCAACCAGGTGAAAGCCCTCGAACGACTGATGTGGACGACCGCCCTGCGTGGGAGGCCCCGCCGCCCCGTCCGGAGCCGGAGCAGCGGCCCCCGAAGGGGTGGACCGATCTGCTCACCTGGCCTTCGCGCCGGGTGTGGCTGGTGCCCCGGAAGGTTGACGGTGAGACGTACGTCGACCGCGTGGTGATCACCCCTGGCACCCGATTGTCTGGTGAGCTGGAGGACAACGAGTGGATGGCGGCCCATCGCCGGCCGAAGATCAGGGAGGCACGCAGCACCAGGAGCGGAACGACCAAACCCAAGTACGGCCCGTGGTATGCCGTCCGCCTCCAGGAACACCGGGGGGTGTGGCGGTTCAGCCAGGAGCTTCTCCTCGCTCCGGTCGGGTCCGAGGAACGGCGCTGGCAGCGACCGCTGACCCTCGACCACGTCGCCCGGATGGTCATGGACCGGGTGATTCCCCGGAACGCGGTCTACACCCTGCGGGTCTTCGGGCAGCAGCTCGATAGCAAGGGCTCGGTCGTGCAGCAGGCCATGGAGGAGACGGTCGCAGCGCCGGTGGCCCTGCTCCGTGCCGACCATCCCGTAGCCGGCCCGGTCATCGGACACAGCATCGAGCTGGCCAACCTCGTCGGCAGCGCTCTCAACCAGATGGATCGAGAGCACCGCGCGCAGTTCAAGGCGGCGGCGTCCGTTGGTCTCGACCTCGCGTATTGGCCGCTGCTCTCCGGACCCTTCGATACCTTCCTGCAAGCTCTTGCCCGAGCACTGGAGGCAGGAATCAACCCGAGGCCCGCCACTGACGGCTGGGAGCGGGCGATCTGGCGGATCGCCACCGAGGCCGCTGAGCGTTGGTCGGAGCGCTCACTTCGGCAGGGACGCAACCTTGAGGTCGCCGGTCAGTGCTACGAGCAGTTCCTCGAACAGCTCAGACACGAGATCCACACCTACCACGGCTACCTCGCCCGCTACTTCGAGTAGGAGACGCCACTCATGAACACCCCACTCACCGTGGACCAGCGGCGAGAAGCCTTCGTGCGAGGCCTCTACGCGCTGCACTACGCCGCCGACTCGGGCAGCCCGCGCAGGTCCGCCGACGCCCGTCGCACGCTGGCCCGGCTGCGGCGATCCTTCACCGGCGGGCGTCAGGAGGCTGAGGCGTACGACATCGTCTTCCCGTATGAGCCTCCCGAGCGGGAGCAGCAGCACTGGCTGCTCGTGGCCGGACTCTTCGCCCTGCACCCGCATGGCAAGACGACCCGAGGGCGTTCCCTCGGTAACGCAATGCGTGACCTGGTTGAAAAGCGTCCGTCCGCGGCGCGGCGCTTTACCCAACTGCTCTCGGTCGACGTTCCCGCGCTGCCGCACTACCTCCGGCAGGCCATCCAGCTGCTGCGCGCTGAAGACGTCGCCCTCGACTACCACCGCCTACTCACCGACATGGTCGACATGCAGGAGTCAGCGGAACAGGCGCACCGGGTCCGGCTGCGCTGGGCCAGGGACTATCACCGGCCGAAGTGGACTACCAAGGCTTTTCCCACCGTCGAGTCACAGCCGGCCAAAGGCGTTGCCGCCGAGCCGGTCAATGCCTAACCAGGAGAACCCGTGATCATTGAGTTGCATCTGCTCCAGTCATTCCCGGTGAGCAACCTGAACCGGGACGACGTCGGGCAGCCGAAGACCGCCACCTTCGGCGGCCAGCTACGCGGCCGTATCTCCAGCCAGTCCCTCAAACGAGCCGCGCGTCTGCTCTTCAATAGCTACGGCCTGGGGGCCGACGAGACCGGGGTGCGAACCAAGCGTCTGGTGGAAAGAGCCGCTGGGCTACTCAGGGACGAGTACAACCGGGACTACGAGGAAGCCGTCGGCGTGGTGTCGTCCGGCCTGCTCGCCCTGGGCTTCGGGCTCGACAAACGGCGCAAGACGCTGACCGAGTACCTCCTTTTCGTCGGCAATGAGGCGGGGAAGCTCCTCGCCGACTACTGCGAGCGTGACTGGGACCGGCTGGCCGCCGACGCGGCGGACCGGGCCAAGGCGGCCGAGAAGAAGAAGGCGGACGCCACCGAGGGGAGGAAGAGCAAGGTCAAGCCGGACAAGCCGACGCTAGAGGCAGCGGCCCGGATCCTCGATGCCAGCCGCGTCGTCGATGTCGCGCTCTTCGGGCGCATGATCGCCGACAACAAGGACTTCAGCGTCAACGCGGCATCCCAGGTCGCTCACGCGATCTCGACCCACGCCGTGGTCAACGAGTACGACTACTACACCGCCGTCGACGACCTCCAGCCGGAAGACGAGTCCGGTGCCGACATGATCGGCACGGTCGATTTCAACTCCGCCTGCTACTACCGGTACGCCAACCTGCACCTCGACCAGCTAACCGAGAACCTGCGCGGCGACACCGAACTGGTGGCGCGGGCGACCCGGGCATGGCTGGAGGCGTTCATCGACGCCGTACCGAGCGGCAAGCAGAACTCCACGGCTGCGCTGGCCCCGCCCGAGACGCTCCTGGTGGTTGCCCGTGACAAGGGCGCCTGGAACCTGGCGAACGCGTTCCTCAAGCCGGTGACCGGCAACGATCTGATGGTGACCTCGACTCAACAGCTCTTCGGCCACTTCAACCGGCTGCGTCGGTTCTACGGCGAGGACGACCTGCGGGCGGTGGTGGCCGCCTCGATCAGCTCAGATGTGGCCGGTCTCGACGAGAAGGAGGTCGCACCCAGCCGGCATGAACTGGTGTCCCGGGTGCTGGCCGCGACGAAGGTCTGACGGCAGTGTCGGTGTACTCGCTTGCGCTCTGCCTCGACGCGCCGATGCAGTCCTGGGGCACCCGCTCACGTGGCAGCATCCGCGACACCGCCCGCGAGCCGACCAAATCCGGCGTCGTCGGCCTGCTCGCCGCCGCCCTCGGCATTTCCCGCGACGATACTTCACCCCTGATCGAGCTAAGTGAGCTGCGAATGGGTGTCCGGGTGGACCGCGAGGCGATCCTCGAACGGGACTACCAGGTCACCCAGAACGTGCCGACGACGACGGGCGGCGGCCATCGCACCGCGCTCAGTCATCGTTACTACCTGGCCGATGCCGTCTTCCTGGTCGTACTCGAAGGCGAGGATGCCGTTCAGATCGACAAGATCCAGCATGCGTTGCGGGCACC
>NZ_JBFBAO010000100.1:0-18666 GCF_040682255.1 Micromonospora sp. NPDC051296
TGACCTAGCCACCGGCGGTGGTCCGGAAATCGATGGTGGCGACCCACTTGGTGCAGTGCACGCCGGGCAGCGCGGGCACGATGACCCGGGCCGGGTATCCGTGGTCAAGGGCCAGGTCGACACCGTTGACCTTGAGCGCCAGCAGGGAGTCCGGGTCCAGGATCTGGTTGGACTGCAACTGCGCCTGGTTGAACAGGCCAGCCCGTTCCAGCGAGCGCACCAGTGCCGACGCCGGTTCCCCGGCGCCGGCGATGGCGGCCAGGTCGCGAAGCCGTACGCCCGTCCAGGTCTGCAAGGTCGACCAGCCCTCGACGCAGGCGATGGGCAGGGTCGCGGTGTGCTGCGGCAGGGCGAGCAGCTGCTGCCGGTCGAGGGTGACCGTCCGGCCGGCGGCGGCGAGGGTGAGTCGCCACCCTGGTCCGGTCCGCTCCTGGGTGACACCGGCCGCGGCGGCGGACCGGTTGACGGGGAAGCCGTTCGGCCCGGTGCCCGGCTGCCGGCCGCGCGGCATCAGTAGCGCGGTGCGGCGCAGCGGGCCGTCCATGGTCTGTCCGACGGTCAACCCGCCGAGGAGCAGGGAAAGCCCTCCCACCAGGGTCAACGCGCCACGTCGGCTGACCGTCGCCGGGCCCGGTCGGGGCGCCACCAGATCGTCGGGATCCGGTGGCTCCGGCCGGGTGTCGTCCGGTCCCCGGCGGAACTCGGCGAGGAAGGGACGGGACCGCAGGGCCGAGATCATCCGGGGCAGCTTCAGCGCGACGTGGGCGACGAACGCGGCGATGAACACCCAGCCACCGAAGTAGTGCGCGGTGTAGAAGTCGAAGCCGAACAGGTAGGCGTACTGGACGTTGAGCAGGCCGGTGGCGATCTGGAACAGGATGCCGCCGACCAGCAGCAGCAGGGAGAGCCGTTCCAGCAGTTGCGCCGTCGACCGGACCGGTGGCCAGGCGAACAGCTTGGGAATCACCGACCAGAGCTTGGCCAGCACCACGGGGACGAGGACGATGCCGAGGATCACGTGCAGCCCCTGGCTGACTCGGAACAGCCAGGCCGGTCGGGTGGGCCACTCGAACGGCGGTGGGCGCAGCCAGCCCACGTCCCGGGGGAGCGCCTGACCGAACTGGGGCGCGTACGCGGCGTAGTCGAGCAGCCCGGTGATGATCACGATTGGCAGGCCGATCAGCAACACCAGCCCGAAGACCGACGTCAGCCAGGGCCCGCGCAGCGGACTGCGCCAGCGGCGGCCGATCGCCAGGGCGCCGGGCGGGGGATGCCGGTCCAGCGCACGCCACAACCGCCGGGGGAACGCCGGTACGTCCCGCGACGTGCCGAGCTCGGCCGCGCCGGGGTCTCGACCAGTGATCGTCGGGCCTCCTGTCGTTTCCGCATCGGACTGGCGGGCGGTCGGGCCAGGCCGACCGCTCCCGGTAGGGCTCAACGCGCCAGCCCACCGGCTCGAATCGGCCATATCGGAAAAATGGGCGGACGCGCTGCCCTAGCCTGACCGGAATGCGGGTACTGGTCACCGGCGCTGCCGGTTTCATCGGATCGCACGTCGCCGACCTACTGGTCGACGAGGGGCACGAGGTGCGCTGCGTGGACGCGTTGCTGCCGCAGGCGCACGGCGGTGGCCTGCCGCCCTGGTCCCACCGGCACGACCCGGTGATCGGCGACGTCCGCGACGCGTCCCTGCTCGACCGGTTGCTCGACGGGGTGGACGCGGTCTGCCATCAGGCCGCCATGGTCGGCCACGGGATGGACCCGTCAGACGCCCCGGAGTACGCGAGCCACAACGACCACGGCACCGCCGTGCTGCTGGCAGCCATGCACCGGGCCGGGGTGACCCGCCTGGTCCTGGCCAGCTCGATGGTCGTGTACGGGGAGGGGCGCTACCGGTGCGGCCGGCACGGCGCGGTCCGGCCACTTCCGCGCGCCGCCGCCGACCTGGCCGCCCAGCGGTACGACCCCACCTGCCCGGCGTGTGGCCGTACGCTTGCGCCGCAGCCGGTCCCCGAGGACGCCCCGGCGGACCCGCGCAGCACCTACGCGGCGAGCAAGCTCGCCCAGGAACACCTGGCCGCCGCCTGGGCCCGGCAGACCGGCGGCGGAGGCTGGGCGCTGCGCTACCACAACGTCTACGGCCCGCGGATGCCCCGCGACACCCCGTACGCCGGGGTGGCGTCGATCTTCCGCTCGGCCCTGGCCGCCGGGCAGCCGCCCCGGGTGTACGAGGACGGCCGGCAGTTGCGTGACTTCGTGCACGTCACCGACATCGCCCGGGCCAACCTGCTGGCGCTGACCGCACCCGTCCCGCAGGGCATGGTTCCGGTCAACGTCTGTTCCGGCGAGCCCCGTACGGTCGGTGAACTGGCCACCGCGCTCGCGGCGGCGATGGGTGGCCCGCAGCCGGTGGTGGTCGGCGGCGCGCGGGCGACCGACGTGCGACACGTGACCGCCGATCCGAGCCGCGCCACGGAGGGGCTCGGCTACACCGCGCGGGTCGGCTTCCTCGACGGGGTGACCGCCTTCGCCACCGACCCGTTGCGGGAGCCCGCCGCCGTGCCCGCCTGACCGGCGGCGGGTCAGGAGACCGTGAAGAGCAGGTGGTTGACGGCGAGGGCGGTGAGTGCCTGACCGGCGAGCCACCAGCGACGGGTCGGCTCCGGAAGATAGGCGGTGGCGACGAGCAGCCAGACCGTGAAGGGCAACCAGATGCGTTCCACCTCGGCCTTGCTCATCCCGGACAGGTCCGCCGCGACCACCGCCAGCGCGGCGGCGGCCGGCAGCAGCACCGCCGGACCGAGCCCGTGGATCCGCTGGACCAGCCGCCCCGCCGGTGACCGGGGCGGTGCGCCGTCCGGTCGGGGCGCCATCGGGGTACGCCAATTCGGGCGCGCGGCGACCAGGGCGCGGCGCAGCGCCGGCCCCAGCACCGGGCCGGCGGAGAGCAGCAGCGCGGCCAGGTTCGCCCAGACCCAGTAGCCGTACGGGCGTTCGGCCGCCCACCCCTGGTAGTAGCGGTCGACCACCCGGGCGTACCCCTCCCACCAGTGGAAGCCGGCGAGGCTGAACGCCGCCGCCACCACCGCGACCCCGGCCGCGCCGACGAGCAGTGCGGCGAGGCGTCGCTCGCGGCGCAGCGTCAGCACGGCCAGGGCGAGCGGTGCGACCAGGACGAACCCGTACGACAGGAACAGCGCGTAGCCGAGGAGCAGACCCCCGGCGAGGACCCCGGCCAGTCGTCGGGCCGCCAGGAGGGCCAGCCCGGCGGCGACCACGCCGGCGAAGATTCCGTCGCCGGAGGCGCCCACCCAGACCGCCCCCGGCAGCAGCACCAGGTACGGCAGCACGGCCCGAGCCGCGGTCGGCGCGTTCAGTCGCCAGAGGGTGAGCGGTACCCAGACCACGACCGACGTCCCGACCAGGACGCAGGCCAAGGCCGCCGCGGTGCCGCCGCCGAGGCCGATCCGGTCGAGCCAGACGAAGATCAGCAGCGCGCCGGGTGGATGCCCGGCGGTGTGGGTGGACCAGGAGTCCGGCTGGAAGTCGAGGATGCGGTCGGCGAAGCCGGCGAGCATGCCGGCGATGTCGGTGACTCCCGGCACCTCGTGCAGGTATTCGGCCTGCACGGTGAGTCGGCGGGTCAGCCCGGCCGACCAGCCGTCCACGAGCGCCAGCGACAGCGTCCAGGCCACCGCGGCGAGCCACGAGACGGCCAGCAGTGGACCCCGGCGGGCCTTCCGCGCCCAGCGGCTCCCCGGCCCGACGACGGCGACGGCGATCAGTACGGCGGCCGGGGTGCCCCAGCCGACGTGCGGCGACCAGGCGGCGTAGAGCGGTGCCGCGTCGGCGTAGAGGTCCGCTCCCCGCTGGTTCAGCACGGCCCCGACCACCACCGCGGCGACCAGCAGCACCGCCTCGACGCCGAGCACGACCAGGTCGCCCCGGTGCCGGGTGTGTCGGTGCGGCGACGGCGCGTGGCGCGAAAGGACGGTTCCGGTCATGACGACCCGGACCGTACGCGGGTCGGACGCCGTCGTCAGCGAGGTCGCGGTCTCGTCACCTGACGGTAACAAGCACTACCTTTCGGTTCATAGCACCTCGATCTGCTCATACCCCGACAGTCACCGGCCTAGCGTGATCGCATGCCGACACCGATCGACGTGGTGCTGCCCTGCATCGACGAGGCCGCCGCGCTGCCCGGCGTCCTGCGGGCGCTGCCGCCCGGCTACCGGGCGATAGTGGTCGACAACGGCTCCCGGGACGGCTCTCCGGAGGTGGCCGCGCGACACGGCGCCCGGGTGGTGCGTGAGCCACGACGAGGCTACGGCGCGGCGGTGCACACCGGCATCGAGGCCGCCGAGACGGACCTGGTCTGCGTACTCGACGCCGACGGCTCCTTCGATCCGGCGGCACTGCCCGCCCTTGCCGACCCGGTGGCCACCGGCGTCGCCGAGCTCGCGGTCGGCCGCCGCCGCCCGATCCGTCCGGGCGCGTGGCCGTGGCACGCCCGGGCCGGCACCGCCCTGGTCGCCGCGCTACTGCGGCAGCGGGGCGTGCCGCTGCGCGACATCAGTCCGATCCGGGTCGCGCACCGGCAGAGGTTACTCGATCTTGGTGTCGCCGACCGAGCCTTCGGCTACCCGCTGGAGCTGCTGATCCGCGCCGCCGCCGCCGGCTGGCGGATCGTCGAGCTGGACGTGGCCTACGCCCCGCGGGCCGCCGGCACCCGCTCCAAGGTGTCCGGCTCGGTACGCGGCACCCTCCGCGCCACCCGCGACTTCGCCACCGTGCTGCGCACCGTGGACGGTCGCCGGTGACCGTCCTGCTGGTGGTGGCCAAGGCCCCCGTGCCCGGGGCCGTGAAGACCCGGCTCTGCCCGCCCGCGACACCGGAGCAGGCCGCCCGGATCGCCGCCGCGGCCCTGCACGACACGATGGCGACGGTCCGCGCCACCCCCGGTGTGACGCCGGTGCTCGCCCTGGCCGGCCGGCTCGGCGACGGCGCGGACGCCGCCGACCTCACCGCTGCTGCCGCGGGCTGGCTGGTGCTGCCGCAGCGCGGCGACGATCTGGCGACCCGGCTCGCCCACGCCCACGCCGACGTGGCGCAGGCGTACCCGGGGCGGCCGGTGCTCCAGATCGGCATGGACACCCCGCAACTGACCACCGCCCTGCTCGGCGCGGCGACGCGGCGGCTGACGCGGGCCGAGGTGGTGCTCGGCGGCGCCACCGACGGCGGCTGGTGGGCGTTGGGCCTGCGCGACCCCCGGCGAGCCGCCGTGCTGCGCGCGGTGCCGATGTCGACGCCGCGGACCGCCCGGCTGACCCGGGCGGTGTTCGCCGGGCAAGGGCTGCGCGCCGTGCCGCTGCCCCGGTTGCGGGACGTGGACGACTGGTCCGACGCCCTCGCGGTGGCCGAGGCCGTACCGGGCAGCCGATTCGCCTGGGCGGTCACCGCGGCCGGTGGCGTCCCGACCACGGAGTTCGCGGCGGCGGGGCGGCACCAGCGGTGACCGTCGGCGGTCGGGCCACCGTCCGGGCGGGATCGCGGCCGGGGCCGGACGGCGGGTTCGGTTCCGCGCTGCGGGAGCCGCTGACCCCGCGCTGGCTGGTGTGCAGCGACGGGCGGATCAGCCCGCTGCCGGTCAGCCGATGGCACGGCGAGGCCGAGGATGCGCTGCGTGCGGTCGTCGCGCGCTGCGCCGGCCCCGCCCTGGATGTCGGCTGCGGCCCCGGCCGGTTGACGGCAGCCCTGGCCCGCGCGGGGTTGACCGCGCTCGGGGTGGACATCTCCGCCCACGCGGTCCGGCTCACCCGGGCCCGGGGTGCCGCCGCCGTGCACCGCTGCGTCTTCTCTGCGCTGCCGCGCGAGGGCTGGTGGACGCACGTGCTGCTGGTCGACGGCAACATCGGCATCGGCGGCGACCCGGCCGCGCTGCTGCGCCGCTGCGGTGGCCTGGTGCGGGTGGGCGGGACGGTGATCACCGAGATCGAGCCCGGCGGTGTCGGGCTGTGGCAGGGCCACGCGTGGGTACGCGCCGCCCCGGCGTCGGGTCCCACGCCGGCTGCCCGGTTCCGGTGGGCCCGAGTCGGGGTGGACGCGGTGGCCGCGCTGAGCCGAGATGCCGGGCTGGTGGTACGAGAGGTGTTCCGGCACGACGGCAGGTGGTTCGCCGAGTTCGGCAGGCAGCCCTCACTCGTGGCCCACCGCTCCGCCGCTCAGCGGCTCGGGGCGGGCCCGGTCGAGTCGCGTACCACCAGCAGGTGACCGGTCGGCCGGCGTCGTGGCCGGGCGGATCGTGGCTTGAGCGCGAGGCTGAGCGCCATCCGACCCATGTCGGTCATCGGTAGCCGGATGGTGGTGAGGCTGGGGGCGAGGTCGGCGGCGACGGAGACGTCGTCGAACCCGACGACCGACATCTGCTCGGGTACGGCGATGTGGTGCGCGCGCAGCGTGGACAGGACGCCCATCGCCATCGCGTCGTTGAGGGCGATGATCGCGGTCGTCTCCGGGTGGTCGCAGAGGATCTGCTCGGCGGCCATCCGGCCGCCGCCGCGGGTGAAGTCGCTGTGCACGATGGGGATGCTGTCCAGGGTGAGCCCGCGTTGTTGCAGGGCGGACGAGACCCCGGCGATCCGGTCGGTGATGGTGGTGAGCCCTTCCTTGCCGGCGGCGATCGCGATGTGCCGGTGCCCGAGGTCCAGCAGGTGTCCGGCGAGCGCGCGGCTGCCGGCCTCGTTGTCGGGTAGGACCGCGTCGACGCCGAGGGCGTGGCGGCCGATGACGGCGACCCGTCCGCCCTGGCTCTGGAACTCCGACAGCTCGGCCCGTGCCTCCGCCTCCACGCGGGGGTCGTTGTAGCCGGAGCCGGCGATGAGGATGATCCCCACCCGCTGCGCGATGAGGTGGCGCAGTTGCCGCAGTTCGGCGTCGGGATCGCGACCGGAGTGGCAGATCTGCACCAGCAGACCCTCCTCGGCGGCGATCTCGATGACCCCGCTGGCGATCTCGGCGAAGTAGGGGTCGTCGACCTGGTGCACGACCAGCCCCACTGTGGAGCTTGCGCCGCCGGCCAGGGTGCGCGCGTACGGGTTGGCGACGTACCCGAGTTCCCGCGCCACCTGTCGGACCCGATCGGCAACCTCCTCGCTGACGCCCTCCCGGCCCGCGAGCGAGCGGGACGCGGTGGCCAGCGAGACCCCGGCGCGTTCGGCCACGTCGATGAGGCGCAGCCTGGTGCCAGGCTTGGGCATCGGCAACTCCTGTGAAACATCCATGTATTCAAACTCTTGCCAGTGATTCGGGACACAGCTTAGGCTACGAAAGCGCTTTCGTAAGCGCTTCCGTCCCGGCAAAGGAGCGTACGGGATGACAACCCGTTACAGGCGAATGCAGTGGATGACAGCCCTCGGTGTGACGATGACGCTGGCGCTGGGTGCCTGCGGTGGTGACAGCGGTGAATCGGCCGCCGACGGGCCGATCGTGATCGGGATCTCCCTCCCGCTGACCGGAGACTTCTCCGAGCCCGGCAAGGGTGTCCAGCGCGGGTACGAAGCCTGGGCAAAGATCACCAACGAGAACGGTGGCCTGCTGGGCCGCCAGGTCGAACTCAAGATCCTCGACGACCAGTCCAATGCCGACCGGGTGGTCGCCGACTACGAGCAGCTGATCGGCCAGGACCAGGTCGACCTCGTGGTGGGCCCGTTCTCGACCCGCCTCGTCGTGCCGGCGGCCCGGGTCGCCGAGGAGTACGGCATGCTCTTCGTCGAGCCCGCGGGCGCGGCGAAGGAGGTCTTCGAGCAGGGGTTCAAGAACCTGTTCTACGCCGCCCCGGCGGTGGCCAACGACCACTACAACCACCTGGCCGAGTACCTCCTCGCGCTGCCCGAGGACCAGAAGCCGAAGACGGCGGCGTACGCGGCCATGGACGACCCGTTCGCGCAGGGCACGGCGTACGGGCTGAAGGAGAAGCTCGAGGCGGCCGGCATCCGCACGCTGGTCAACGAGGTCTACCCGCCGAACACCACCGACTTCGGCAGCATCGCCGCGAAGATCGCGGCCTCGAAGGCCGACATCGTGGTGGGCGGCTCGCAGTACCAGGACGGCGTGAACCTGATCGTCGCCCTGCAACAGTTGCAGTACCAGCCGAAGCTCGCCGCCTTCTCGACGGCGCCCACCAATCCGGAGTTCGCCGCGGCGATCGGCAACAAGACCGAGGGGATCCTCTCGCCGACCGGGTACGCGCAGGACGCGCCCTACCCCAGCAACCAGGAGTTCGTCCAGAAGTACACCGCGCAGATCGGCTCGGCGCCGGAGGAGGACGAGGCCAACGCGTACACGACCGGCCAGGTCGTCGCGGCGGCGGTCACCGCGGTCGGCTGTGCCGAGCAGGGGGAGTGCCAGCAGAAGCTGGTGGAGTGGGTACGCAACAACACCGTCGAGACGGTGGTCGGCCCGCTCTCCTGGGACGAGACGGGTAAGCCGAAGGGCGCTCACATGATCCAGCAGTGGCTGGGCGGCGAGATCAAGATCGTGCTGCCGGCCGGCGCCAAGGAGGCCGACCTCGTCTACCCGAAGCCGGCCTGGTAGGCGTCGATGCCATCGGGTGCCCTGCTCTTCCAGAGCGTCATCCTGGGTCTGCTGCTGGGAGGGCTCTACGCCCTCCTGGCGGCGGGCCTGACCCTCTACTTCGGAATCATGCGGGTCGTGATGATCGCCCATTCGGCGTTCCTCATCCTCGCCGCCTACCTCGCCTGGTGGTCCCACTCCCGGCTGGGCGTCGACCCGCTGCTGTCGATGATCGTCACCGTGCCGCTCTTCTTCGGCTTCGGGGTGCTGCTGCAACGGATGCTGCTGGCCCGGCTGCGACCGGTCACCCTGACCATGATGTCCGTGCTGTTGACGTTCGCGATCGCCGTCACCATCGAGGGACTGCTCGGGTACGTGTTCACCGGCACCCAGCGGCGCATCCAGCTCGGCTACGGCTCGGCGAGCTTCGGCCTCTTCGGGGCCCGGATAGCGGTGGTCAAGCTGATCGCGTTCGGCCTCGCCGCCGTCGCGCTGCTCACCCTCTACCTGCTGATGAAGAAGACGACGTTCGGCTGGGCCCTACGGGCGACCATTCAGCACCGCGACGCCGCGCGCCTGGTCGGCATCGAGACCGAGCGGATCGCCGGGTACGGCTTCGGGATCGGCCTCGCCACCGCCGCGGTGGGCGGCACGGCCCTCGCCCTCGACACCACCATCTACCCGTCGCTGCACTGGCACTGGATCGGTCCGCTGATGGCCATCATCGTGGTGGGCGGCCTCGGCAGCGTGCCCGGGGCGGCGATGGCCGCCATGGTGCTCGGCCTGGCGCAGAGCCTGTTGCAGATCCCGCTGGGTACGACGTGGGCGCAGACGATCTTCTACCTCGCCCTGTTCGCGACCCTGGCCTTCCGGCCACAAGGATTCTTCGGAGGTCGCCTTGCCCAGCGCTTCTGAACAGACCACGGCAGCCGCCACCACGCCGGGTGCCACCCCGGCAGCGACGGCATCCGCCCGCCGGCCGGTCGGCCGGATCGTCCAGGTGGCCCTGGTCCTGGTGCTCGCCGCCGGGGTGCTCTCCTTCCCCTCACTGGCCCCCAACCCGTACATCCTCTCCGCCGGCATCGTGGTGCTGAACTACGCGGTGCTATCCACCTCGTGGAACTTCGTCGGCGGGTTCACCGGCTACATCAGCCTGGGTCACGGTGCCCTGGCCGGGCTGGGTGCCTACGGCACGGCCCTGCTGGTGACCAAGGCCGGGCTGCCGAGCTTCGTGGCCCTGGTGGCCGCGGCGCTGCTGGTGGCCGCGCTGGCCGTGCCGATCGGCTTCGCGGCGCTGCGGGTGCGGGGCGCCTCGTTCGTGATCGTCTCCATCGCGCTGGTGCTGATCCTGCTGCTGGTCTTCCAGAGCTGGGCGTCGCTGACCGGCGGGTCGCGGGGGCTGGTCGTGCCGCGGCCGTTCCCCGGGCTGCTGCGCCCGGAGCACCACCGGGTCTTCTACTTCCTCTTCGCCGCGCTGCTCGGCCTCGCGCTGCTGGCCTGGTGGCTCATCGACCGCTCGCGGTTCGGTCTCGGGCTCAAGGCGATCCGGGAGGACGAGGACAAGGCGGAGGCGCTGGGCACCCCGACGTTCGCGTACAAGCTGGTGGTCTTCGTGGTCTCGGCGGGTTTCACCGGCCTGGCCGGCGGGCTCTACGCGCTCTGGTTCGGCGACCTCGACCCGGTCTTCCAGTTCTCCATCCTCACCGGCTCATACATGGTGCTGATGGCGCTGCTCGGCGGCGTCCGGAACCTGTTCGGTCCGCTGGTCGGGGCCCTGGTGGTCGGTGTCGCCCTGGAGTACTTCAAGGTGGAGTTCGGCGACACGCAACTGCACCTGGTCGCGACCGGTCTCCTGCTGGCGCTGGTCGTGCTCTTCATGCCCGACGGGGTCCTGCCGGCCATCGGCGGTCTGCTCAACCGGCTGTTCCGGCCGGCGCAGAGTTCCATCCGCGAGGTCACCGCCGCGGAGTTGCGTGACCAGCGCGCCGCGGAGGCGCAGGAGCGCGAGTCCGTCGACGCGACATCCGCTGGCCGCGGGGAGGGGACACCATGAGGGAGCGTCAGCGACCGAATCATCAGCGCCGGGAAAGTGCCGGCACGGAGCGCAGCGGAGTGCTGGCATGACCGAGGTACGCAGCCTGGCGACCGAGAGCCTGACCAAGGCGTTCGGCGGCGTGGTGGCCCTCGACGGTGCCACCGTCGAGTTCCGCCCCGGCCAGGTCAACGCGCTGATCGGGCCGAACGGGTCGGGCAAGACGACCTTCTTCAACTGCGTCACCGGGATGATCCGGCCGGACAGCGGGCAGACGACGTACCGCGGGCGGGACATCACCCGCAAGGCGCCGCACGCCATCGTCCGCGCCGGTGTCGGCCGCACCTTCCAGTTGTGCCGGGTCTTCCCCCGGATGACCGCGCTGGACAACGTGCTCGCGGCCGTCCGCCCGGCCGGCCTGACCGGCCTGCTGCGCGGCGCCCGCGCCCGGGGCGAGGTGGACCGGGCCCGGGGCTGGCTGACCCGCCTCGGCATCGAGCACCTGGCCGACGTGGAGGCCCGCAACATGTCGTGGGGCCAGCAGAAGCTGTTGGAACTCGCTGGCGTGCTGATGGGCGACCCGGAGACCGTGCTGCTCGACGAGCCGGCCGGCGGGGTCAACCCGGCGCTGCTGGACCGCATCGGCACCCTGGTCCGCGAGCTCAACGCCGAGGGGAGGACCTTCGTCATCGTCGAGCACAACATGGACCTGGTGATGAGTGTCAGTGACCACATCGTGGTGTTCGACCGCGGCCGCCCGATCGCCGAGGGCCCGCCGTCGCTCATCCGCTCCGACGAACGCGTGCTGGGGGCATACCTTGGCGTCTGAAATCGAACTCGTCGACATCCAGGCCGGCTACGGGCGCGCCGCGCCGGTGCTGCGTGGCCTCACCGTCTCGGTGCCCGCGGGCACGATCGTCTGTCTCGTCGGGCCCAACGGCGCCGGCAAGTCGACCGTTCTGAAGGTCGCCAGCGGCCTGCTCAAGCCCCGTTCCGGGCGGATCCTCGTCGGCGGCGTGGACGTGACCGGCCAGGGGCCGCAACGGATGCTCGCCTCGGGGGTCGCGCACGTCCTGCAGGGGCACAGCGTCTTCCGTGAGATGACCGTGGCGGAGAACGTGCTGCTGGGCGGCTACACGTTGAAGGACAAGGCGCTCATCGCCGAGCGGACGGCCTTCGTCAAGGACGTGTTCCCGGTGGTCGCGCAGCGCTGGGAGTCGCTCGCCGGCCTGCTCTCCGGCGGCCAGCAGAAGCAGGTCGAGTTCGCCCGGTCCCTCATGGTCAACCCCAAGGTGGTGCTGCTGGACGAGCCGTCCATGGGCCTGGACCCGAAGGCCACCAGCACCGTCTTCGAACAGGTCGTACGGATGCGCGACGCCGGCACGGCGGTGCTGCTCGTGGAGCAGAACGCCCGGCGGGCGCTCGAGACGGCCGACCTCGGGTGCGTGCTCGACCTCGGGCGCGTACACATCTCCGGGCCGGCGGCGCAGCTGCTGGCCGACCCCCAACTCGGTGAGCTCTACCTCGGCGGCCGGCCCGCCGAGCCCACGGCCTCGCCGAAGCGGTAACCCCCTCAGGTAAACGCAGCAGCTGAGTTCACGCACGTAAGCGCTTACGAAAGCGGTTACGCCTCCCCGAGAGACGCGAAACGAGGTGTACGCGATGACCAGAACCAGACGCGTCGTGGTCACCACCGCCACCGTACTGGCGGTCGGCATGGTGCTGGGCGCCGGAGCACCCGCCGCCCAGGCGGACCGGAGCCACCCGCGCGACGTCCACCCGCACCTGCGATCGAACCTGGTCGCGTTCTACGACTTCGACCACCCCGTCGAGGGCGACCCCGCGCTCGAGCGCGACCAGGGCCGCTCCGGCACCGAGATCGAACTCGTCAACGGCGGCGCCGCGATGCGGGTGGCCGACCGTGCCTATCCGGGCAGCGGCAAGGCGCTGCAGACCCGGCAGGTCAACCCCACCGAGAACGGCAACGACGACTGGAAGGCCGGCACCTGGTCGGCGAGCGGTGTCCGGAACCTGCGCCCGTTCGCCGGCACCCAGGGCACCACGGTGATGGGCTGGTTCAAGCTGGACATGGATGGCCCGGCACTCAACTCCACCACCGCCAACCCGACCGACCGGTTCAACGCCATCGGCCTGGCCGGCATCCTGACCGGCGACTCCGACGGCCACGGCGTGCGAGCGCTGCTCGAACTCATCGACGTCAACGGGGAGCTGCGCCTGGTCGCACTCGGCCGGCGCCTCGACGGCGGCAACTCGCAGACCTTCGCCGCGAGCGAGGACTGGCGCACCCTGCTGCCGAAGGGGAGGTGGGTGCACCTCGCCGCCACCTTCGACTTCAACACCGGCGCGTTGGCGCTCTACCGCAACGGCAAGCCGCTGGACGGCTTCTACACCCGCACCGATGACCCGTGGCGCGTGTCGGGACCCGGCCCGCACGTGACCACCGCCTCCGACCCCCGGGGCATCAAGATCGGCGGGAGCTTCCCGCAGAACACGCTGGAGCGCAACCCCTGCGACTGCCGCATGGACGCACTGATGTTCCTCGACAGCGTGGTCTCGGCGAGCGACGTCGAGAAGCAGTACCGCTACATGGCCCGCTGACCACCCTCGGCACCGTCCCCCGAGAAGGAGAACCGCGTGCGTAGCACCCGCAGAACCGGCAGCCTCCGCAGATCCGTGCTGACCGCCGGGCTCACCGCCGCCGCCCTCGTGCTGTCCACCCTGACCGCCGGCCCGGCTCAGGCCGCCGACCCGATCCACGACCCGATCCTCGAGATGCCCACCCAGTCCCGGCTCGGCCTGGTCCTTGAGGAGTACGCCAGCTTCCCCCAGTCCTTCCCCAACCCGGCCCCGGTCGACCAGCGGCTCATGCGGACCGCCCGGATCAACACGATCATGGAACTGCCTGACGGCTCCGGCCGCCGCGCCGTACCGGACCTCAACGGCAACCTCTACCTGGTCTCCGACGGCGTGCCGCACGTCTACCTCGACGTGGCCGCCACGTTCGCCCCGCAGTTCTTCTCCGGCCGCGGCCTCGGCCAGGGCTTCGGCTACGTGGCGTTCCACCCGGAGTTCGGCTCGAACGGCCGCTTCTACACCATCCACACCGAACAGGCGTCGTCGACCACCGAGGTGCCGGACTACGCCCAGGCCAACAGCATCTTCCACGGCGTCATCACGGAGTGGACGGCGACCGACCCGTCCGCCGACACGTTCGCCGGCAGCCGGCGCGAGGTGCTGCGGATCGGCTTCGCCGGCCAGGTCCACGGCGTTCAGGAGATCAACTTCAACCCGACCGCGAAGCGCAAGGACAGCGACTACGGGCTGCTGTACCTGGCCGTCGGTGACGGCGGCACCGGGGTACGCAACACCGAGCCGCAGAACCTGGGCATGGTGCACGGCAAGCTGCTGCGCATCGACCCGCGCGGCACCGACTCCGCAAACGGCCAGTACGGCGTCCCGTCGTCGAACCCGTTCGTCGGCCAGGCCGGCGCGCTGGGCGAGATCTACGCGGTGGGCTTCCGCGACCCGCACCGGTTCAGCTGGGACAAGGCCACCGGTCGGATGTACCTCGGCCACATCGGCGAGCACGCCATCGAGGCGATCTACGAGGTACGTGCCGGTGACAACTTCGGCTGGAGCGAGCGGGAGGGCGCGTTCGTCTTCGACAAGCCGGCGAGCGCCTGCAACAAGCTTCTCCCGCTGCCGGCGAACGACGCGGACTTCGGCTACACGTACCCGGTGGCCGCGTACGACCACAACCCCGCTCCCGGGTGGAACTGCACCTCGGACGTGGGGGTCGCGGTGGCCGGGGGGTTCGTCTACCGAGGCAAGGACGTGCCCGCCCTGAAGGGCAAGTACGTCTTCGGTGACCTGGTCGACGGCCAGATCCTCTACACCGAGGCCAAGCAGATGCGCCGGGGCGAGGATCTGGCCCCGCTGCACAAGCTTGCCCTGTTCGACGCGGCCGGCAACCCGGTGCGGATGCAGGACCTCTCCGCCCCCGGCGCACCCGGCAGCCCGGAACGGGTCGACCTGCGCTTCGGCACCGACGCCGCCGGCGAGCTGTACATCCTGGCCAAGGCCAACGGCAAGATCTGGAAGGTCACCGGTACCCGGGTCTTCGCCGGCGGCGACGTCGGCCGCACCAAGCTCAACAAGCCCTCGGGGCTGCGGGACTGGACGCCGGTGACCCCGTCGAAGTGGCAGTTCAACAAGGACGAGGTGATCCTCGCCGAGGCGGGCGTCAGCCGGCCGGGTCCGCGCCGGCCGTTCGAGTACGCCGTCGTGACGGACGGGCCGCAGTGGTCGTCGGTGAAGATCGAGGCGCAGGTGCGGCTGGACACGCCGGTGGAGGTCAGCAACCGGGACGTGATCATCGTGTTCGGCTGGCGTTCGGACACGGAGTACTACTACGCCCACCTCTCCACCGACAACACGATCTACCCGCACAACGGCATCTTCAAGGTCAACAACGCGGATCGTGAGCGCATCGACTACCAGTGGAACGGGCGCTCGCGCGGCGCCAACCCGGCCATCGTCGACGCCGACTGGCACAAGGTGCGGGTCGTGCACCTGCCAGCCACCGGCGAGATCGCGGTGTACGTGGACGGCAGCAAGGACCCGCTGATGACCGCGAAGGACAGCACGTTCGGCTCCGGGCGGGTCGGGTTCGGTTCGTTCGACAACGTCGGCCGCCTGCGTCACCTGAAGATCACCGGCACGCCGGCCTGAGGCCGGTTCGGCGGGGGCGGTGGCAGCGCCGCCCCGTCCCCGCCCGACACCGGGCACCTGGGAGACCGGGACGAGGTTTGCGGCACCCGGAGAAGTCGGGTGCCCGAAGAAAACGCTTACCTGGAGGGTGAGGCCATGACGGCACGTGTTCCGATCGGGATCGTGATGAACGGCGTGACCGGGCGGATGGGCTACCGGCAGCATCTGGTCCGGTCCCTGCTGGCGATCCGGGAGCAGGGCGGCCTACCGCTGAGCGGCGGCGGCCGACTCTGGCCGGAACTCGTGCTGGTCGGGCGCAACGAGGCCAAGCTGCGCGATGTGGCGGCCCGACACGGGCTGACCGAGTGGAGCACCGACCTCGACGCGGCACTGGCCCGCCCGGACGTCTCGATCTACTTCGACGCCCAGGTGACCAGCGAGCGGGAGAAGGCGATCGGCCTGGCCATCGCGGCCGGCAAGCACATCTACACCGAGAAGCCGACCGCCACCACCCTGTCCGGCGCGGTCGACCTGGCCCGCGCCGCCGACGCGGCCGGCGTACGGCACGGCGTGGTGCAGGACAAGCTCTTCCTGCCCGGCCTGCGCAAGCTGGACCGGCTGGTGCGGGGCGGCTTCTTCGGCCGGATCCTCTCCCTGCGCGGCGAGTTCGGCTACTGGGTCTTCGAGGGCGACTGGCAGCAGGCGCAGCGCCCGAGCTGGAACTACCGCAGCGCCGACGGCGGCGGCATCGCGGTCGACATGTTCCCGCACTGGCACTACGTGCTGGAGCAGATCTTCGCCCCGGTGCGGGCGGTCACCGCGCACATCACCACCCACATTCCACGACGGTGGGACGAGGACGGCCAGCCCTACGACGCGACCGCCGACGATGCCGCGTACGCCATCTTCGAACTCGACGGCGGCATCGTGGCGCAGGTCAACTCCTCGTGGGCGGTCCGGGTCAACCGGGACGAGCTGGTGGAGTTCCAGGTCGACGGCACCGAGGGCAGCGCCGTGGCCGGGCTGCGCCGCTGCCGCGTGCAACACCGCGCCAGCACCCCGAAGCCGGTCTGGAACCCCGACCTGCCCGCCACCGACGACTTCCGGTCCCACTGGCAGGAGGTGCCGGACAACGAGGTGTACGACAACGGCTTCAAGGCGCAGTGGGAGATGTTCCTGCGGCACGTCGCCGAGGACGCCCCGTACACCTGGGACCTCTGGGCCGGCGCCCGCGGCGTGCAACTGGCCGAACTCGGCCTGCAGTCGGCGCGCGAGGGCCGGCGCGTGGAGGTCGGGGAGCTGACGGCGTGACCACCAGCATCACCTTGCCCGACGGGCCCCTCACCCTGTCCGGCGCGGGACGCGAGCACGCCACGCCCGGCGCGCGCTTCACCAGCCGGATCGCGTACGCCGCCGCGCACGTGGTCGCCGATCCGCGCGCGGAGAATGTGCCCGGCGCGCCCGCCACCGTGGACTGGGACGCGACGCTCGCCTTCCGGCGGCACCTCTGGTCGCACGGCTTCGGGGTGGCCGAGGCGATGGACACCGCCCAGCGCGGCATGGGCCTGGACTATCCCAGCGCCCGTGAGCTGGTACGACGCTCGGCGCAGGCGGCCCGAGCCGAGGGCGGCGCGATCTGCGCGGGCGTCGCCACCGACCAGCTGCCGGCCGGCCCGGCCACGCTCGACGAGATCCGCAAGGCGTACGCCGAGCAGCTCGCCGACGTGCAGGACGCCGGCGCGACGCCGGTGCTCATGTGCAGCCGGCACCTCGCCGCGGCGGCCCGGTCGGCCGACGACTACCTCGACATCTACGGCCGGCTGCTCGCCGACGCGGCCGGCCCGGTCGTGCTGCACTGGCTGGGCCCGGCGTTCGACCCGGCCCTCGCGGGCTACTGGGGCGACCCCGACCCGGCGCGGGCCGCGGACACCGTCGTCGCACTGATCGGCGCACACCCCAGCAAGGTCGACGGCATCAAGCTGTCGCTGCTCGACGAGGACTTCGAGGTCGCGTTGCGCCGACGCCTGCCGGCCGGGGTACGGCTCTACACCGGCGACGACTTCAACTACCCGACCCTGATCCGCGGCGACGGCACCGGCCACTCCGATGCGCTGCTCGGTGTGCTGGCCGCGATCGCGCCGCCGGCCGCGGCCGCGTTGCGGGCGCTGGACGCCGGTGACCTGACGGCGTACGACCAGCTTCTCGCGCCCACGCTGCCGCTGGCCCGGCACCTGTTCGGCGCGCCGACCTTCTACTACAAGACCGGAATCGTCTTCCTCGCCTGGCTCGCCGGCCACCAGGAGCACTTCACCATGGTCGGCGGCCTCCAGTCCGGGCGCTCGCCGGCGCACCTGGGCCGGCTGCTCCGGCTCGCCGACGCGGCCGGGCTGCTGCCCGACGCCGACCTGGCCGCGCATCGGGCCCGTGCGTTCATGACGACGGTGGGAGTGACGCGATGAAGCGGTTCGCGCTCAACTCGGCCACCACCAAACGGTGGCCGCTGCCGGAACTCGTGGCGGGCTGCGTGGACGCCGGTGTCTCCGGGGTGGGGCTGTGGCGCGAGGACCTGGCCGCGTACGGCGTCCAGGACGCGGCGGCGCTGGTGCGTGACGCCGGTCTCACGGTCACCTCGCTGTGCCGGGGTGGCTTCTTCAACGCCCCAGGCTGGCTGGACGAGAACCGGCGGGCGATCGACGAGGCGGCGGCGGTCGGCGCCCCGGTGCTGGTGCTGGTCTCCGGCGGCCTGCCCGAGGGCAGCCGGGACCTCGACGCCGCCCGGGCCCACGTCGGCGAGGCGCTCGGGGCGCTCGTGCCGTACGCCCTCGACGCGGGCGTACGGCTCGCCGTCGAGCCGCTGCACCCGATGTTCTGCTCGGACCGGTGCGTGGTCGCCAGCCTCGGCCAGGCCCTCGACCTGGCCGACCCGTACCCGCCGGCGGCGGTCGGCGTGGTCATCGACACCTACCACCTCTGGTGGGACGACCAGGTCTGGGCGCAGATCGCCCGGGCCGGACGGGAGAACCGGATCGCCTGCTTCCAGGTCGCCGACTGGTTGACGCCGCTGCCGGCCGGAGTGCTGCTCGGCCGCGGGCTGCCCGGCACCGGCAGCGTCGAACTGCGCCGCTTCCGGGAGGCCGTCGACGCCGCCGGGTACGACGGCCCGGTGGAGGTGGAGGTTTTCGCCGAGGAGGTGTGGTCGCGTCCGGGCCGCGCGGTGCTCGACGAAACGATCACCCGTTCTCCCGCAAGCCGATCTTCGGCTACAAGGGCCTGGTCGCCGCGACCATCGCCATCGCCGGCCTGTCGATGAGCGTCTGGGCGCACCACATGTT
>NZ_JBFBAO010000101.1:0-18636 GCF_040682255.1 Micromonospora sp. NPDC051296
CGGCCGGCTCCGGCGCGGGCGGCGGACCGGTGAGGGCCGCGACCGGATCGGCCAGTGGGTCGGGCGCGAACACCTGCCGGGTCGCGGCCGCCACCAACTCGGTGATGGTGGCGGCGGCCTCCACCGGATCGCCGGTGAGCGCCTGCGGGCCCTCGACGGGCAGCAGTTCGGCGATGACCTCGCCGATGACGGCCTCGGGCACGTCGGCCGGCAGGACATCGGCGACGACGTCGGCGAGCGGGCCGGCAACGGGGTCGGCGACGGGCACGGACACGGACACGGCGACCTGCCTTCGGCGTGCAAGGGACGATGTCACGACGCCGGTGGCCGTGGTCCGGTGTCGAACGGCCACTGTCGCGGCAGCAGAGGCCGAGCCGGTGACCGGCCGGTGACGTGCGGACGAACATATTCCGGCAGGCGCCGCCACACCGGCCGTCGCCACCCCCGCCCGACCGCCGACCCGGATAGCCTGGCCGGTTACGGCGCAGCACGCCTGCGTCAAATCTGTGGGTGGTGGCGGCCCAGACCCGACGGCTCCGACGGACGGACGCGCTGAGCAACCTGTTGCGGGGGGCCGGGGATCAGGAGGCCGGCGGTGGGCCGTCGCTCCATGGCCCGCCCCGGAGCCGCTCGGCCTCGAGCGCCTCAGCCCTGAACTGCTCGGCCCGTTCCCGCAGTTGCGGCGGCACGAGATCCAGAAGTTGGTCCGGGCGCAACGGAAGGTCGAGCAGGCTCAGCTTGACTCGTTGGCGCTGCTCGTGGAGCGTCGGTTCGAACCGTACGACGTTGACCGCGTCTGCGATGAGACGCACGCTCAACCCCACGCCCGGCTTGAGTAGGCCGACGGGCGTCCCGTCGGCCATGAACCGCAGCGACACCCGGTCCGACGGGTTGCGGAACTCCACCGCGTCGCTGCCACCGAGCACGACCGACCGGTTGATGCCCGACATCGGCGCGACCGGGGTCAGGGTGATCGACGGTGCCGACGGTGAGATGACCGGCCCGCCGGCCGCGTAGTTGTAGGCCGTCGAGCCGGTCGGCGTGCACGCGATGACGGCATCGCCGCGGTAGTAGCCGTGCCGCGCGCCGTTGACGAACAGGTCGACCGTCGCGCTCTGCAACGGCTCGGACGCCGCTATCACCACGTCGTTGAAGGCGGTGCATTCCTCGCCGCCGTTGAGGACCTGGAAGCAGCTGTGCGGTTCCAGCGTGTAGTCGCCGGCCACCAGCCGGTTCAACGCCGTCTCCAACCCCTCCGGAGGAACCTCGACGAGGAAGCCGACATCGCCGTAGTTGACCCCGAGGACCGGCGTTGACCGTCCGACGACCAGGCGCATGGCACCGAGCATCGTGCCGTCGCCACCCAGACTCACCACCGCGTCGAGCCGGTCCACGAACGTGTCGGCCGCGACCGGCTCGACGTCCGGCCCGACCCGTGGCGCGTCGTCCTCCCGGACCAGCAGGGCGCCGCCGTACCGGTGCACGAACCGACTGATCATCCGCACCGAGTCGAGAACCGGCTTGACCGGGTGGACCACCAACCCGACGGTGTAATGCGGCTGCCCCATCCGGCCATCATCACCCCGGCCGGTCCGAGCCGGCACGGAAGAACAGGATTCGGGCCACTAGCCTGCGGACATGGGTGCGCGATCGTCTCGTGGTTCTGGTTCGGGTGTCGCTCGGTGGCGGGTGCCGGTGAAACCGCGGCCGCCGGCCGCGCTGGAGCTGGCCACCCTCGCCGACCACAGTCTTGCCGACGAGGCGAGCTTCCGGCGGCTGGGCTTCTTCGATCTTGATCTCTCCGGGCAGTCGGCGGATGGGGTGGAGTTCGCGCAGTGCCGGTTCAAGGGCTCGGACCTCAGTGGTGTGCAGCTCGACGGGGCGAGCGTCGCTGACTGCCTGTTCGAGCGTACGAACCTGGCGAACCTACGGGCGGAGAAGTCGTCCATGATCCGGGTCAGGCTGTCGACGCTGCGGATGACCGGGGTGCACTGGATCAACGGCGCGGTGCGGGACGTGACGGTGTCGGAGTGCCGGCTGGACCTGTCGTCGTTCCGGTTCACCGACTTCACCAGCGTGGTGTTCGACGGCTGCAACCTGACCCGGGCGGACTTTCAGAACGCGGACCTGACCGGTGTCCGGTTCACCGACTGTGACCTGACCGGAGCGCAGTTCTCCCAGGCGACGATGGTCGGCACCCGGTTCGCCAACTGTGTCCTGGCCGGGGTGGGCGGGGTGACCAGCATGACGGGAGCGATCATCGCCCCGCAGGACCTTGCCGCCCTGTCGTACACCCTGGCCGAGGCGCTCGGCATCCAGATCGAAGCCGGCGGGGACTGACCTCGGGCGGCACCTCGACACACGTCTCAGACGGACAGGTGGGTGGGCACGTTGGCGATGATGATGCCGGGATGCCGGCGCAACGCCCGCCGCAGGCGCTGTTCGGTACGGTAGTGCAGCACCCGCTGCCAGGGATGCTCCACGACCACGTCGGGTACGACGACGGTGATGGTGAGGTCGGAATGGCGCAGGCGCAGTGCGCTGACGTATTCGGCCAACGGCTGGATGATCACGCGGTGCGGTGACTGGATCGTCTCGAGCGGGATGTGACCGCCCCAGGTGGCCCATTGGCTGCGGAAGTTGTCCGCCTCCTCGCGCTCGGGGCTGATGTGCAGGGCCAAGGTCGGCTGGCCGAGTGAGCCGACGTAGGCGAGGGTCCGCATCGTCGCCTGGTTGAGTCGGGCCACCGGGACGACGAAGAGGTGCCGTATCTGTCGCGGGACGACGGCGGGCGTCTGCTCCTCGATCGAGCCTTCCCCGCTGGGCCGGTCGGGACTGGTCGTGGTGTCCAGGCTGAGGGCGTGACGTACCCGGTCGTAGTGCCGGCGTACCCGGAGGGACAGGTAGATCAGCAGCGGGACGGCGAGCACGACCACCCAGGCGCCGGCGGCGAACTTGGTGACCGCCGCGGTCACCAGCACGACGGCTGACAGGGTGGCACCGACCCCGTTGATGATGGCGCGACGCCGCCAGCCGGGACCTCGGTGGCGGCGCCAATGGTTGATCATGCCGGTCTGGGAGAGCGTGAAGGCGAGGAAGACGCCGACCGCGTACAGCGGAATCAATGAGTGGGTTTGACCGCCGAACGCGACAAGGATCACCGCCGCGGCGACCGCGAGCAGGATCAGCCCGTTGCTCAGGGCCAGCCGGTCGCCGATGTGCAGGAAGCGTCGGGGGACATAGCTGTCCCGAGCCATGAAGTACAACAGGCGTGGCAGGTCGTTGAAGGCGGTGTTCGCCGCGAGGAGCAGCACGAGCGCGGTGGCCACCTGGATGATCCAGTACCAGGGGCCGTGCGGGAACGTGACGTGGGCGAGTTGCGACAACAGCGTCTCGTTCGACCTGGGAGCCAGGCCGTTGAGGTGAAACAGCAGGGTCAGGCCGATGAAGAGGAAGATCAGGATGCCGACCATCCAGGTCAGCACTGTTCGAGCGTTGCGCCACTCCACGGGGCGGAAGACCGGCACGGCGTTGGAGACCGCCTCGATGCCGGTCATCGAGGTCGCTCCCGAGGCGAAGGCCCGCATGACGACCAGCAGGCCGAGCCCTTCGACCGCGGGCGTCGCCGGTGGCGCGGTGGGGGTGAATCCGCGGGCTGCGGCCTGCACGAGCCCGACGGCGATGAGCCCGACGACGGCGATCAGAAAGAAATAGGTCGGCGCGGCGAAGATGTTGCCGGCGACCCGGATGCCCCGGAGGTTGCCCGTCAGCAGCAGGCCGATGACGGCCAGCGCCATCGGGATGCTGAACGGCGCCAGCGAGGGCAGCGCCGAGGTGATCGCGGCCACCCCGGCCGTCACCGACACTGCCACCGTGAGCACGTAGTCGAGGATGAGGCCGGCCGCGGCGGCCAGCCCGGCGCGGGGGCCCAGGCTGTCGCTGGCCACCAGGTACGATCCGGCGCCGTGCGGGTAGGCGTGGACCGTCTGCCGGTAGGAGATCCCGACGGCGAGCATCAGCAGCACCAGGGCCGCCGCGATCGGGAGGGACAGCCCCAGCGCACCGCTGCCGGCGAGGGCCAGGATGACCAGCATGGCTTCCGGCCCGTACGCCACCGAGGACAACAGGTCGGAGGCGAGTACCGGCAGCGCGACGACTTTCGGCATGCGTTCCCGTAGCGTCGACGCGCTGGACAGGGGCCGCCCGAGCAGCAGGCGACGCACCCAGCCGGCGGCCCGCCCCTCGGGAGTGTCCCGCCGTTCCGCGGCGGCGGTGGCGGTGAGCTGGCCGGCCCTGTCCGGCAGGAACAGCGGGGCGGCGCCGGCCGGCGCACCGCCAGCTGTAGGGCGGAGCTCATCCGCCTGCGGGTCCACCGGCAGGGCCCGTACGGCGTCGCTCACCTGCCACTGCTCGCCGAGCCGGTGCAGGGCGGCGAGATCTTCTGCGGACAGCGGCGGCAACTCGGCGGACGGGCTGAAGGTCGGCGACCCGCCCTTGTCCGGTTCCGGGTCGTGCTCAGACCTGCCCACGGTGCCTCCGCGTCGCCCACGATGTCAGCACCACCGACCATCCCAAAAAGGGTCAGGGTGAGGACGCCGATCGGCGAAAGCAGCAACGCACGGAAGCCCGCAACCCACCGCAGGGCCGGGACGCGAGGAACGCTCGCCACAGCCGAGCGCCCACCGGGCCCGGCCCGACGTTCCGGTCGGCCCTGGACGAGCAGTTCTAGGGCTTGCGGCCCACACCGCCGAAGGCGTCAATGTCGGCGGGCGTGTCGACATCGACGTCGGGCCGCCACCGCGGGCACGATACGACGCCCGGCTCCACCAGGTCGAGGCCCTCGAAGAACCCGGCGATCTGGTCGGGCGAGCGCAGCGTGTACGGCGTCGCTCCGGTGTCGTTGTAGTCGTCCTGCGCCTGCTGCATCTCGCGGCTGATCAGGCTGGCGCCGTCGTTGAGCGAGAGGTAGCTGCCGGACGGCAGCGGTGCCAGCAGTTGACGCGTGATCGATCGGGCCGTCTCGTAGTCGGGCACGTGGCCCATGACGCCGCTGAGGATGAGCCCGATCGGCTGGTTGGGATCGAGCGTCTTGATGACCTCGGCGAAGATCGCGGGCGGATCGTGGAGGTCGGCGTCGAGGTAGGCGGTCTTGCCTTCGGGTGTGCCGACCAGCAGCGCACGGGCGTGCACCAGTACCAGCGGATCGTTGTCGACGTAGACGATCCGGGCGTCCGGCGCGATCCGCTGCGCCACCTCGTGGGTGTTGTTGGCCGTCGGCAAACCCGTGCCGACATCGAGGAACTGGCGAATGCCCGCCTCGCCGGCGAGGAACGTGATCGTGCGGATGAGAAACTGCCGGGAGGCACGGGCGACGTCGACAACGCCGGGGAAGACCTGGCGGTACTGGTCGCCCGCCTCTCGGTCGACCGCGAAGTTGTCCTTGCCGCCGAGCCAGTAGTTCCAGATCCGCGCCGAATGCGGCACCGACGTGTCGAGCTTGTCGGGATCAGACTGGCCGGTCGCTGGCGAGTCCACGCTCACTATGAACACCTCTGGTTTGACTGCGTTCACCGGATTTGGGTCGCCGCAGCGGGCCATCAGGGCACCATCCGCGACGCGTCATGGTAACGAAGGCAGGGAATGCACGCTGCCCCATCCACGGCTGTCTAACCACGCTCTGGACTCGGTTGGGCGGTGTCGCTCGACGTTGCTTCGGGTTTGGTGTGAAGGACTGCACGGGCCTGTTCGGCGGCGCGGGTGATGCTCTCGCTGATGAAATCGAGGAAGCGGGCGATGTTCTCCAGGCGGGTGGCGGCCGGGGTGTGGGGGCCGAGGATGGCGACGCCCTGGCGTGCGGTTTCGACGAGCTGGTCGTTGGATCGGGCGCTGGCGATCGTTGCCTGGTAGAAGAGTTCGTCGTCGACGACGTAGCGGTCGCGGCGGCGTTCGTCGCGTTCCCGGCGAACGAGGCTCTGGCTCTCCAGGAAGGCGATCGCTTTGGAGATGGACGCCGGGCTGACCTGAAGGCGCTGGGCGAGTTGTGACGCGGTGAGGCTGCCCGCGTCGGTGGTGAACAGGCAGGTCAGCACCCGGGCCGTCATCTTGGTCAGGCCCGAAGCCATGAGGACAGTGGTGAACGTCTCTTCGTACTCGGCCACCGCCTCGGCGTCGCGTCCGTGCGGCTGGGGGCCTGACTCCGCCCCTCGCGAGGAGGCGGGCCTACGCCGTTGGGCGCGGCGCTCCGTGGCGCGGTGGGCCAGGTCGGCGCGGTAGGCGGTGGGACCGCCGTTGCGCATCACCTCACGCGTGATCGTCGAGGTCGGACGGCCGAGGCGTCGGGCGATCTCGGCGTAGGGGAGGCTGTCGGCCAGCCCCAGCGCGATCTGCTGGCGTTCCTGCTGGGTGAGCCTGCCTCCCGGCATCGCGATCTCCTTTGGTGATCATTCATGGCGCGTCCCCGATCCCCCCACGATAGCGTTCACTCCCGTCCATTGCAACGCTCGGGCCGATTGCCGTTGCGTTATCCTCAAGCCTGTTGCAACACTTTTCACGCTCTGGCCTGTGGATATGTCGATCCCATGCAACAACAGCGTTGCCCGGCATTGAAAGGCAACGTAGCGTTTCCGATGTCAGAAACAACGAAGGAGCACTGGAGAGCACGATGCAGAAGTTCGACACTCCCACCCCTATCGCCGTCGTCCTGGACATCCCCGCCGGACGCATCCAGTTCATCGCCGCAGACCGCGCCGACACCACCGTCGAGGTCCTGCCCGCCGACCCCGCCAGGAGCCGCGACACCAAGACCGCCGAGCAGACCACCGTCGCCTACGCCGACGGCGTCCTGCGGATCACGGCCTCGACCCCCAAGAACCAGCTCGTCGGCCACTCCGGATCCCTGGAGATCACCGTCCAACTGCCCGCCGACTCCCACATCGAGGCCAAGGCCGCCAGCACCGAGCTCCGTGGCGTCGGACGCCTCGGCGACGTCGCCTTCGAAGGCGCGTACCGCCAGATCAAGATCGACGAGGCCGCGAGCGTCCGCCTCACCGCGATCGACGGCGACGTCGAGATCGGCCGGCTCAACGGCACCGCGAACATCAGCACCGCAAGGGGCGACATCCGGATCGCCGAGGCCATGCGCGGCACGGTCGTGCTTCGTACCGGGTCCGGTGACATATCGGTCGCGGCCGCCGCCGGCGTCTCGGCCGCCCTGGACGCCGGAACCGGATACGGGCGTATCAGCAACACCCTCAAGAACGACGGCACCGCCGAACTCGACATCCGCGCCACCACCTCCCACGGCGACATCAGCGCCCGCAGCCTCTAACGGACCAGACCCGGAACTATCCGGCCTAACGCGAACAGGTGGAACCCATGACGAAGCACAGCACTTCCTCGACCAGTTCGAAGTGGACCGGCATGATGCCGGTCGACGACACGGCCCTGGCCGTCACCGACACCGGCGGTCCCGGTATCCCTGTGGTCTACCTCAACGGCCAGTTCGCCACACAGGGGTACTGGCGGCGGGTCATCGCTGAGCTGGGGACGCAGTGGCGGCACATCACCTACGACGAACGGGCCCGCGGCAGATCGAACCGTTCGGCGGACTATTCCTTCGAGGCAGCCGTCCGGGATGTCGATGCCGTTCTCGCGGCCCGGGGTGTGGACCGGGCGCTGGTGGTGGGCTGGTCCTACGGGGCGGTCGTCGGGGCGCACTGGGCCGGCCGGAATCCGGAGCGTGCCTTGGGCGCGGTGCTGGTCGACGGCGCGTTCCCGTACGACTGGCTCGACGAGGCCATGGAGCAGCGGATCCGGAAGCTGTTCCGGCGGATGAGCTGGTTCCTGCCGCTCCTGCGCCCGACAGGCCTGGCCCCGCGGATGACCGCCGAACAGCAGGCTAACAGCAACATCGAGCTCGGCAGGCTCTCCCGCGAGCGCGAGCTGGGCCCGGTGCTGGACACCATCACCGTCCCGGTGCGGTACGTGGTTGCTTCGGGTACATCCTTCGGAAGCCGTGGTGATGAGCAGGAACGGATCCGCACCAGCCTCGATGCGGTGACCGCCCGCAACCCGAACATCCAGATCGGCGCGAAGGTCGCCAGCAACCACGGGGCGATCCTCAAAAAGGACTTCCCGGCCATCGCCGAGGCCGTACGCGAGGTCGCCGCCCTCGATCGCGGGGCGCGCTGAAGACTCGTTACGGATCCGCGGATCCGGGCGACGTACGCGACACGGCGAGGCCCACAGCGGATGTGGCGCTGCGGGCCTCGCCGTGCTGTGGCACCGGGGGCTGACTAGGGCTTGCGCCCGACTGCGCAGTACTGGTCGATCTCCGCAGGCAGGGTGTCCGAGCCGCCGTCGGGCCGCCAGCGGGTCACTGACACCACCCCGGGCTCGACCAGGTCCAACCCCTGGAACAGGCCTGCGATCCGCTCCGGACTCCGCAGGTGGTACCTGGGGTTGGCAGAGATGTTCCAGATCCGCACCGCCTCGGTGACCGCCTCGCTCGTGTCACTGCCGTCGTACATCGCCAGGTAGCTTCCCGAGGGCAGCTTGTCCATGATGCTGTCGATGATCGACTTTGCTTCCTCGTCGGACTCGATGTGACCGAGGATGCCCATCAGGATGAGTGCGACCGGCTTGCCCAGGTCCAACGTCCGCGACGCCTCGCGGAGGATGGCGCCCGGGTCACGGAGGTCCGCGTCGACGTAGTCGGTGGCACCTTCGGGCGTGCCGACGAGCAGGGCCCGGGCATGCGCCAGCACCAGCGGGTCGTTGTCGACGTAGACGATGCGCGCGTCCGGGGCCGCCGCCTGAGCCACCTCGTGGGTGTTGTCGGCGGTGGGCAGGCCGGTGCCGATGTCGAGGAACTGCCGGACACCGGCCTCACCGGCGAGGTGCCGCACCGCCCGGGCAAGATACGCCCGGGAGAGACGGGCGTTCTCCGCGAGCTGCGGCAACGTCGAGATGATCTGGTCGCCGACCACGCGGTCGGCGGCGAAGTTGTCCTTACCGCCGAGCAGGTAGTTCCAGATCCGGGCCGTCTGCGGCACTCCGGTGTCCAACTTGGGCCTGTCCTGCTCGCCGCTCGCCACGGCCGGACTGTCCACCACGATCGCATCCCCCGTCTACTTAGGACAACGCTGATCTTCCGTCGCAAGTTTAACGGTCGACCGATCGGCGCGCTCCTGCAGATGTCGATGATGGACAGCGGTCTAGCCGCATGTATTGACAGTGATGATGTTAGCGATAACACTTGTGACCACTGTCCGCCTCACGTATCAAATGCTCGCCCCCACCACCGACGGCCATGAGCACGCTCACAAGACAGCGCCACCCCGAGGTGGCGCCAGACAACCGTGCGCGGCGAGCGCCGCGTCCGGGCACCCGGCACCCGTCCCGCGGTAGCGACTCCCGCTGAGTCCCCCGTCAGTGGGTCCCACTACCGGCCAGCTGAAGGAGAGTGAGAAGTGGCCAAGCAGTTCTCCCGACGACGCCTGCTCCAGCTCGGCGCGTTAGCGGCCACCGTCCCCGCCACCCTGACCATCACCTCGACCACCGCCGCATCGGCAGCCACCGCCAGCAGCGGCGGCCCGGCCCCCGCCAAGCCGTTCAACCTCGACCAGGTTGCCCTGCACGAGGGAATCTTCCAGCAGAAGCGCGACCGAATGCTCAACTACGCCCGGAACTACCCCGGCAGCGGCGGTGTCCTCGCCGGTCCGGACCGGATGCTGCACCTGTTCCGGGCCAACGCCGGTCTACCTGCCCCCGGCACCTGGCCGGGTGGCTGGGACACCCCGAACCACCTGCTGCGCGGCCACTTCACCGGGCACTACCTGACGATGCTGTCGCAGTCCTACGCCGCCACCGGCGAGGAGATCTTCCTCGACAAGCTCGACTACCTCGTCGAGGAGCTGGGCAGGTGTCAGCGGGCCCTCGACGCGCGGCCGGTCGGCCGGGTCGCCGGCCGGTCCGGCAAGGCCGTACGGCTCAGCGACCCGCACCCGAACCAGTACGTGCTGCTACCCCAGCGGATTCTCGACGGCGTCACCGACGTGACGTTCGCGGTCTGGGTGCGGCTCGCCGCCAGCCAGACCAATGCCAAGATCTTCAACTTCGGCACCGGTTCGAGCGTCTACCTGTCGTTGTCGCCGTGGGTATCGGCCAGCATGGGCCCACGGTTCGCCATCACCACCAGCGGCACCAACAACGAGCAGCGCATCGACGGTACGAGCAACTCGGTCCCCGTCGGCGAGTGGGCGCACGTGGCGGTCACGATCTCCACGGCGGGCAGCATCGGCCGGCTCTACGTCAACGGGAACCAGGTCGGCACCAACACCATCCGGCTGTCCCCGGCCAACCTGGGTGCGACCACCAACAACTGGATCGGCCGGTCGCAGAGCAACAACGACCCGTACCTCAACGCGACGGTCGACGACCTGCGGATCTACCACCGCGCGCTGACCGCCGCCGAGGTGGCGGCGCTCGCCACCGCCGACCCGGCAGCCGAAGAGGCCGACCAGACCGACCTGGTGGCCTGGTACCGCTTCGAGGAGGAAGGCGAGACCGCCGTCGACCACTCGGGCAACGACCGCGACGCCACCATCATCGGAACCAGCTACCCCGGCTACCTCTCCGCCTTCCCGGAGGGCCAGTTCAGCCGGCTCGAACCACCGACACTCCAGCAGAACAGCGGCGCCAACGCGGTCTGGGCGGCGTGGTACACCTGCCACAAGATCATGAGGGGCCTGCTCAACGCCTACCATCTGACCGGGAACGAGGAGGCGCTGGAGATCGCCTTCCGGATGGGTGACTGGACCCACCAACGGCTCAGCCGGTACACCCAGGCCCAGCTGGACCAGATGTGGAACATCTACAGCGCCGGCGAGGCCGGTTCGATGAACGAGGTCATGGCCGAACTCTCGGCGCTCACCCCGGACCCCGAGGCGAAGGCCCGGTACCTGCAGACGGCCAAGGCGTTCACCTTCACCACGCTGTTCAACGCCACCCTCGACGACCGCGACATCCTGAACGGCCGGCACGCCAACCAGTACATGGCACCGAACATCGGCTACCTGCGGATCTTCGAGCAGACCGGGGAGGAGGACTACCACACCGCGGCCAAGAACTTCTGGGCGATGGTGGTGCCGCACCGCACCTTCAGCAACGGTGGCGCCGGCCGCAGCGAGCACTTCGGCGTACGCGGGTTCATCACCGCCGGATTCACCTCAGGCTCGGACCCGCGGCACGCCGAGACCTGCTGCACCTACAACATGCTCCGGCTGACCCGGAACCTGTTCTTCCACGACCAGGACCCGGCGTACATGGACTTCTACGAGAAGGGGCTGCACAACCAGATCCTCAGCTCGCGCCGGGACATCGACAGCGTCACCGCCACCGAGGTCACCTACCACCAGAACATGTGGCCAGGCCGGTCGCGGCAGATCGGCACCTTTGTCGAATACAGCCGCTACGGCGGCAACGGCAGCTGCTGCAACGGCACCGGCATCGAGAGCCACACCAAGTACCAGGAGTCGATCTACTTCCAGTCCGCCGACGAGTCGACGCTCTACGTGAACCTCTTCATCGCCTCGACGCTGACCTGGCCCGGCCGCGGGTTCGTCATCAGCCAGGAGACGCAGTACCCGACCGAAGGCGCCACCCGGCTGCGCTTCGACCAGGGCAGTGGCCAGCTGAAGGTCAAGCTCCGAGTGCCGTCGTGGGCCGTGAAGGGCTACCAGGTCCGGGTCAACGGCGCCCGGCAACGGCTCACCGCCAGGCCGGGCAGCTACGTCACCCTGGACCGCCGATGGTCCCAGGGGGACACCATCGACATCTCGATGCCGTTCAGTTTCCGGGTCGAGAAGGCGCTCGACGACAAGTCGATCCAGTCGATTCTCTACGGCCCGACCCTGATGGTCGTCCGGGACAACACGCCCAGCTACCGGGAGTTCACGTTCTTCAAGGATCTGAAGCGGGACGGCGACCTGGCCGCCGCGATCCAACCGACGAACGTCCCGATGCACTTCACCACGCACGGCTACACCCTGGCGCCGTACTACATCTCCGACCCGGTGCCCGGGCAGTTCAACGCCTACCACCCGTACGTGAAGCGGGTCGAGCCGGAGGTCGTCTTCGGCTCGGCCGCCACCGGCGTACCCAATGACGCCATTCGGGACGAGGGCGGCGAGACGTTCCTCGACCGGGTCTGGGAGGCGGCCCCGTTCCGCAACCACGGGCAGTTCCTCCAGCGGGCGAAGCAGGTGGCGGACGAATGGGTCGCGGCCGGGCGGCACACCGAAGAACAGAGCAAGGCCATCCATCTCGCCGCGGCGCACGCGAACAAGGATCTGGAGCCATGATCGTCGACCCCGGCTGAGGCCGACCCCGCGACGCCGGTCTTTGTCGGGCCCCGACTCGACAGGACCGGCGTCGCCGCCGCTCCCCCGGCCGTACGCAGACATCCCAACCGGCCCACCTGCCGTGGGCGGTCCGGCACTCAGGCCCTAGGCCCGGTGACCTCGACGCCGAGCCACCCGGCGAGGTCCTCGATCTCGGTGCGGACCGCGGCGGTCATGGCCCTGGTGAAGCGGACATCCTCGTGGACGGCGTTGACGACCAGGGTGCCGGCCTTGCGGTCGGCGGTCGCGTCCAGTTTGCCGACGAGTCGGTCGCCGTGCAGGACGGGCAGGGCGAAGTAGCCCCACCGGCGTTTCTCCCTGGGCTTGTACATCTCGAGGAAGTACTCGAAGCCGAAGAGCCGCTCGGCCCGGACGCGATCGTGGATCAGCCGGTCGAAGGGCGAGAGCAGCGCGGTACGCCCCTCGAACGGCAGCCCGACGTACGCCGGGTGGACCCGCCAGGTGCCCGGCGTGCCCTCGACGGTGGCCGCCTCACCGGCATCACCGACGTACGGCGACTCGCCGGGGATCTGTGGGCCGCCGGACCGGGCGATACCGAGGGCCGCGAGCCGACGCTCGTTGCGCAGGCGGACCGCGGCGTCGAGATCAAGGGTCGCCAGTTCGGCGGGGTAGACCCGCTCGGGGAGGTCCCAGTAGCGCTGTCGCCCCTTGCGGCCGGAGATCGCGACGTGGCCGCGCAGGGCCATGGCCTCGAGCATCTTCGTGACGTTGCGGTTGTTGGTCCACCCCGACGACGGCCAGGGCACGACGCTCGTGTCGGGGATGTCCCGGGACAGGAGGCGGCCCTCCTTCTCCAGCAGCGTCAGGATGTCGCGGCGAAACGGCTCGTTCTGTTCGAGCCACGCGCGGATGGACGGATGCGGCTCGGCGTCCCGGGCCTCGGCGATCACGGCGGGCAGGTCGCGGGGGGACCGGATGTAGGCGACGGTTTCGACGAGGGTGCGGTCGGTCTCGACGGCCCTGATCAGGTCGGCGGGACGGTAGGTCGACCCGAGCCGGCTCCACAGGACGAGATCCGCGCTCGGCGCGATGGCCGCAGTGGGGTCGATCTGCAGGAACGTCAGGCGCTCGACGACATCGACGAGGCCGGTCGGGCGCCCGGCGTCGAGCAACTGGGCGTGGATCGCGATCCGGCGGGCCTCGTCCTGGCTCAAACGGTGGACGGCCATGTCGCCGACCCTAGACCTTGCTCGGCACGGACGGCATATCGGGCGGCCAGGGCCCGGGCGGTGTCGACCAGTCGGGCCCTCAGGTCGGCCGGTTCGAGTACCTCGACCTCCGCGCCGAGCCGGAGGAACTCGCCGTGGGCGTGGGTCAGCGATTCGATGGGTACGACCGCGGTCACCCATCCGTCGCCGTCGGGTGGACCAGCCGACCGCTCGGCAGCGGACCACACCACGTCGCTGGCCACTTCCCGGAGCCGCTGCCGGCCCTGGGGCGAGAGCCTGATCACCGCCTCCCGCTGGTGCAGCCGGCTGCGGAACTCCACCACCTGGGCCCGCCAGTACTCCGCCAGGTCGAAGTCGGTGGGCCAGTCGAACGTCTCCGCGAGTAGCTCCAGTGCCATGATCTGGTTGACCCGGTAGGTGCCGATCCCGGTCCGGTCCGGGTCGGCCCGGCGGGCCACCACGTACCACCGCCCGCCCTTGAGCACCAGGCCGTACGGTTCGATCGTGCGAGTGACCTCCCCCTGCCAGCTGCGGTACCGCACCCGGACGCGGTGCTCGTGCCACACCGCGCGGGCGATGTCGGCGAGGTGCGTCGACGCGTCGCCGTCCTGGTACCAGCCGGGCGCGTCCAGATGGAAGCGCTGCTGAAGCTGGTTCGCGCGGTCGCGCAGCTCGACCGGAAGCGCGGCCTGGAGTTTGAGTTGGAGCGCCGCCACCACCTCGGCGTAGCCCAGTTCGGCGGCGGGGCCGGGCAGGCCGGTGAGGAACAGGCTCTCCGCCTCCTGGACGGTGAGCCCGGTCAACCGGGTCCGGTAGCCGTCAAGCAGCTGGTAGCCGCCGGCGTGCCCGGCTTCGCCGTACAGCGGGACGCCGGCACCGTGCAGCGCTTCCACGTCCCGGTAGATGGTGCGTACGGAGACCTCCAGCCGGTCGGCGAGTTGCCCGGCGGTCAGCCGCCCCTGGGTCTGCAGCAGCAGCAGTATCGAAAGGAGACGACTGGCTCGCATTCCACTGACACTACCTGTCAGTGGATTCGTCTTACCGTTCCCGACATGCCATTGCGTGAGATCGAACGGGGACTGTGATGAGCGACTTCGACTTCCTGCCCGGCGTCTGGGACGTCGCCAACCGCCGCCTGCTGAAGCGACACGTCGGCAGCGACGAATGGGATGTGTTTCCCGGGTTGATGCGGGCCCAGAGCTTTTTCGACGGTGCCGGCAGCTTCGACGAGACCATCTTCCCCACCAAGGGCTTCCGTGGGATCAGCCTCCGGACCTACGACCCGGCGCGACGGGAGTGGTCGATCTACTGGGTGAACAGCAGCAACGGCCTGCTCGCCCTGCCGCCGGTGGTGGGCGGCTTCACCGACGGCGTCGGGATGTTCTACAGCGACGACATCGACGAGGGAAGGCCGATCCGCTGCCGCTACACCTGGTCGCGGATCACCCCGACCAGTTGCCGATGGGACCAGGCGTTCTCCCTCGACGGCGAGAAGACCTGGGAAACGAACTGGATCATGGAACTGACCCGCCGGAAGGATGGGTGAGCCGCCAGCATTTAGGGAAGAATTGGGGCATACTGCGCACCGTGACTGGCAGCGAGAGCGAGAACCCAGCAATCCCGTCCCCCACGCCGAAGCCGAGCCGGCCGAGGACGAACCAGGACTGGTGGCCGAATCAGCTGAACCTCCAGGTTCTCCATCAGCACTCCCCCCGGGCCAACCCGATGGGCGAGGCCTTCAACTACGCGGCGGAGTTCAAGAACCTCGACGTCGACGCGCTGAAGCGGGACATCTTCGAGGTGATGACGACGTCGCAGGACTGGTGGCCGGCCGACTACGGTCACTACGGGCCGCTCTTCATCCGGATGAGCTGGCACGCCGCCGGCACGTACCGCATCGAGGACGGCCGCGGTGGTGGCGGGGACGGCGCCCAGCGCTTCGCCCCGCTCAACAGCTGGCCCGACAACGCGAACCTCGACAAGGCCCGCCGGCTGCTCTGGCCGGTCAAGCAGAAGTACGGGCCGAAGGTCTCCTGGGCCGACCTCCTGGTCTTCGCCGGCAACTGTGCCCTGGAGTCGATGGGGTTCAAGACGTACGGCTTCGGCTTCGGGCGCGAGGACGTCTGGGAGCCCGAGGAGATCTTCTGGGGGCCCGAGGACACCTGGCTGGGCGACGAACGCTACAGCGGCGACCGGAATCTCGCCGGTCCGCTCGGCGCCGTGCAGATGGGGCTGATCTACGTGAACCCGGAGGGGCCCAACGGCAATCCGGATCCGCTGGCCGCCGCCCGGGACATCCGGGAGACCTTCCGGCGGATGGCGATGAACGACGAGGAGACGGTCGCGCTCATCGCCGGTGGTCACACCTTCGGCAAGACCCACGGTGCCGCCTCGGCCGAGTACGTCGGCCCGGAGCCGGAGGGTTGCCCGGTCGAGGCGGGCGGCCTCGGCTGGCGGAACACCTTCGGCAGCGGCAAGGGCCCGGACACGATCACCAGCGGGCTCGAGGGTGCCTGGACGCCCACCCCGATCACCTGGGACAACAGCTTCTTCGAGACCCTCTTCGGCTACGAGTGGGAGCTCACCGAGAGTCCGGCCGGCGCGAAGCAGTGGAGGCCGAAGGACGGCGCCGGGGCGGACACCGTGCCCGCCGCCCACGACCCTGCGGTCAGGTACGCCCCGATGATGGCGACGACGGACCTCGCGTTGCGCGCCGACCCGACGTACGAGGAGATCTCGCGTCGGTTCTTCGAGAACCCGGACCAGCTCGCGGAAGCGTTCGCCAAGGCGTGGTACAAGCTGCTGCACCGCGACATGGGACCCGTCTCGCGTTACCTCGGGCCGTGGGTGGCCGAGCCGCAACTGTGGCAGGACCCGGTGCCGGCGGTCGATCACGAGCTGATCGCGGACGGGGACATCGCCGACCTCAAGCGCAAGGTCCTCGCCTCGGGACCGTCCATCTCCCAGCTGGCCCGGACCGCTTGGGCGGCGGCGGCGAGCTTCCGCGGCACCGACATGCGTGGCGGAGCCAACGGGGCGCGGATCCGCCTCGAACCGCAGAAGAACTGGGAGGCCAACGACCCGAGCGAACTCGCCACGGTGCTGCCCGCACTGGAGCGGCTCCAGCAGGAGTTCAACAACTCGCAGTCGGGTGGGAAGCGGGTCTCGCTCGCCGACCTGATCGTCCTGGCCGGCTGCGCGGCCGTCGAGCAAGCGGCCAGGAACGCCGGGCACGAGGTCACGGTCCCGTTCTCACCCGGGCGTACGGACGCTTCCCAGGCGCAGACCGACGTGGAGTCGTTCGCCGTACTCGAACCGAAGGCGGACGGGTTCCGCAACTACCTGCGCGCCGGACAGAAGTTGTCGCCGGAGACCCTGCTGCTGGACCGGGCCAACCTGTTGACGCTGACCGCGCCCGAGATGACGGTGCTGATCGGCGGCATGCGGGCCCTGGACGCCAACGCGGGGCAGGCACGACACGGGGTCCTCACCGACCGGCCCGAGACGCTGACCAACGACTTCTTCGTGAACCTGCTCGACATCGGCACCGAGTGGAAGACGTCCACCTCGACCGAGAACGTGTTCGAGGGTCGCGATCGCGCCACCGGCGAGGTCAAGTGGACCGCCACCGCCGTCGACCTCGTCTTCGGGTCGAACTCCCAGCTCCGAGCGATCGCGGAGGTCTACGCCGGTCACGACGCGCAGGAGAAGTTCGTCCAGGACTTCGTCGCGGCGTGGGTCAAGGTCATGAACCTGGACCGGTACGACCTCGCCTGATCCCACGGTTGGTTGAAGGGCTGTCGGAGGTGTGGTGCATGATCCGATCATGCGTTCGCCGCGTTCCGTTCTCGAGGACACCGACTGGGGCAGCCTGGAACACGCCTACGACTCTGCTTCCGATACGCCGGACCAACTGATGCTGTTGCTCAGCGGGGATGCGGCGCTGTGCGGTGAGGCGCTCGCCTACCTGGACGGCGCGGTCCTGCACCAGGGCACGATCTACTCCGCCACCGCACCAGCGGCGCTGTTCGTGGCGGGCATCCTCGACGACCCCCGCACCCTCGTGCCGTGCGAGAGCGCCCTGCCGTGGGACGAGCGCGAGCGCCCGCTGCGGGCGGCGCTGCTGGAATGGCTGGGCAACGTCGCCGAGTCCGCCACCTACGACGATCCGGAACCGGACGACGACGAGACCGACGATTGGGAGGACTACGCCCAGGCGGTCGAAGCATGCCGCGCCATCCGGCCCGACCTCTACGCACGGGTCGCGCCGTTCCTCGACCACACCGAGCCGACCGTGCGTCAGGCGGCGGTCGGCGCGGTGACCGATCTGCTCCTGGCACCCGAACTCGCCGAGCAACGGGCCGAGGTGGCCGACCGACTGCTGCGGTCGGTGGAAGGTATGACTCCAGTGGAGCGGGCGGGGATCGCGCTGACGATCGGCAGTTGGGGCATCGCCCCGCGCTCGCTGCTGGCCGACGAGCATCCGGGAGTCCGTGCCTGTGCGGCGCTCACCAAGGCGCTCGATGACGACCCTCGCGCCCGCGACGAGGTACGCCTGGCGTTACGCGATCCGCGCACCGCCGATTCGTGGTTCGACGAGAACCCGCCACAGCTCGACGGTCAGGTGCGGTTCACGTTGGTCGAGGCGTTGCTGCGCCGGACCACGGCGTTCGACGAGGTGGCCGAAGCTGCGCTGGCGGTGGCCCGGATGACCAACGCGTACACGGTCGATTCCGACTGGGGGCCGCTGCTGATTCGAGCGTTTCCCGAGGGCTTCGTGAAGGGGCAGGAGCTGTCCGCGGCTCAGCGGCAGTTCCTGACGGCGATCGTGGACAACGACAGGTGCTGGGGAAGCATCGCGAACCCGACGTTCTGGTTCTCCAGGGCCGGCCTGCCGGCAGACCGAGACGGACTCCGCGCCCTCCTCACGGGCTCGGCCGCTAAGAGCACCCGGCAATAGGACTGGCGGGGCTGCGGCGCGCCCTGGCACTTCGGCTGGCGGCGTTGTCGTCGTCGGCCATGCAACACCGGCATGGCCTCCTCCT
>NZ_JBFBAO010000102.1:0-18583 GCF_040682255.1 Micromonospora sp. NPDC051296
GCCGGCGCCGGTGGGCAGCACCACCAGGGCGTCGCGCCGCTTCATCACGGCCCGCATCGCGGCCAGCTGGTTGGGGCGCAGGGTGGTCCAGCACGACGGCACGCAGCCTCAGAACGCGCAGGCGATGACGAGTGCGGGCGTGCGGTCGGGGAGCAGATCGAGCTTGCCGATGTGGCCCGCCGCCCGTAGGTCGTCCACGACCAGGGTCAGCTGGTCGAGCAGGGCGGCCGGGCCGAGCGCCTCGGCCAGCGGCACCTCCGCCTTCATCGACAGCTTCCGTTCGGACTTGGCCCGGCGGACCTGCCCCAGCGCGTCGGCGGCAAGCCGCAGCAGCTCCGGGTCACCGTCGCCCTGGATCACCTGGCCCACCTCGTACGTGGTGGGCCAGGGCGCCCGGTGCACCGAGCCGTACCGCCACCAGGACCACACCTCCTCGGCCGCGAACGGCAGCACCGGGGCGAGCAGCCGCAGTTGCACCGAGAGGGCGGTGGCCAGCGCCGCCCGGGCCGAGTCGGCTCCGGTGCCGGTGCCGTAGGCGCGCTCCTTCACCAACTCGATGTAGTCGTCGCAGAACCCCCAGAAGAACGACTCGGTGGCCTGCAACGCCGCCGTGTGGTCGTACGCCTCGAAGGCGGCGGTGGCGGTGGTGACCACGGTGGCCAGTTCGGCGAGCATGGCCCGGTCCAGCGGCTCGGTGGCCGGGGCACGCAGCGCGTCCGCGGCGCCCAGCCCGAGCGCGAACCGGGACGCGTTCAGCAGCTTGGTGGCGAGCCGCCGGCCGACCTTGATCTGCGCCGGGTCGAAGGCCAGGTCGGTGCCGGGCCGCCCGGTGGCCGCCCAGTACCGCACGGCGTCGGACCCGTGCTGCTCCAGCAGCGCCATCGGGGTTACCACGTTTCCCTTGGACTTGGACATCTTCTTGCGGTCCGGGTCGAGGATCCAGCCGGACAGCTCGGCCGTCCGCCACGGCAGCGTGCCGTGTTCCAGGTGCGCGCGGACCACCGTGGCGAACAGCCAAGTCCGGATGATCTCCTGGCCCTGCGGGCGCAGGTCCATCGGGAAGACCCGGCGGAACAGCTCCGGGTCGCGTTCCCAACCGCCGGCGATCTGCGGGGTCAGCGACGAGGTGGCCCAGGTGTCCAGCACGTCCGGGTCGCCGACGAACCCGCCCGGCAGGCCGCGCTGCGACTCGTGGTAGCCGGCCGGGGCGTCCTCCGACGGGTCGATCGGCAGCGAAGACTCGTCCGGCGTGAGAGGGTGGGACCAGTCCGGCTCGCCAGCGTCGTCGAGCCGGTACCACACCGGCACCGGCACCCCGAAGAAGCGCTGCCGGCTGACCAGCCAGTCGCCGGTCAGGCCGCTCACCCAGTGCTCGTAGCGGTGCCGCATGTGCTCCGGCACCCAGTGCAGCTCGCGCCCCCGGGCCAGCAACGCCGCGCGCAGGTCGGCGTCCCGGCCACCGTTGCGCAGGTACCACTGCCGGGTCGAGACGATCTCCAGCGGCCGGTCGCCCCGCTCGTAGAACTTCACCGGATGGGTGATCGGGCGCGGCTCGCCGACCAGGTCACCCGCGTCGGCCAGCAGTTCCACGATGGTCCGTCGGGCCCCGTTGACGGTCTGCCCGGCCAGCGCCGCGTACGGCTGTGCGGGCACCCCGTCGGGGGCCTCCGGCAGCAGCCGGCCGTCCCGGCCGATCACCACGCGGGTGTCCAGCGCCAGTTCCCGCCACCAGGTCACGTCGGCCAGGTCGCCGAAGGTGCAGACCATCGCGATGCCGGTGCCCTTGGCCGGGTCCGCCAGCGCGTGCGCGCGCACCGGCACCTCGACGTCGAAGACGGGGGTACGCACGGACGTGCCGACCAGGTCGGCGTACCGCTCGTCGTCGGGGTGGCAGACCAGCGCGACGCAGGCCGGCAGCAGCTCCGGCCGGGTGGTGTCGATGAGCACCTCCCGACCGCCGGCGGCGTGGAAACGCAGCCGGTGGTACGCGCCGGGGCGCTCCCGGTCCTCCAGCTCGGCCTGGGCCACCGCGGTGGCGAAGCCGACGTCCCACAGCGTCGGCGCCTCGGCCTGGTACGCCTCGTCGCGGGCCAGGTTGCGCAGGAACGCCCGCTGGGACGTCGCCCGGGCCGCCGGACCGATGGTGGTGTACATCAACGACCAGTCCACCGACAGCCCGAGCCGGCGCCACAGCGCCTCGAAGATCTGCTCGTCGGAGAGGGTCAGCCGCTCACACAGCTCGATGAAGTTCCGCCGGGAGATCGGGGTCGGGTCGCGCCGGGCCGCGTCGTCCACCGGTGTCTCCGGTGCCCGCCAGTCCGGGTCGTACGGCAGGAACGGGTCGCAGCGCACGCCGTAGACGTTCTGCACCCGCCGCTCGGTGGGCAGGCCGTTGTCGTCCCAGCCGATCGGGTAGAAGACCGTCCGGCCGCGCATCCGCTGGAACCGGGCGACCAGGTCTGTGTGCGTGTACGAGAAGACGTGCCCCATGTGCAGCTCGCCCGATACGGTCGGCGGCGGGGTGTCGATCGCGTAAACGTTCGAGCGCTCCTTCGAGCGGTCGAACGCGTACGTGCCCTCCTCCTGCCAGCGGCGCGACCAGGTCTCCTCGAGCCCGTCCAGGGTCGGACGCTCGGGGACGCCGGCGCGGGCCGTCCTCGCCGTATCAGTCATCCGTCGATGGTAGGCATCCCCTGCCGGCGGGACACGCCATTAGTTCGGAGAGCCGCGTCGAACCGAACAGGGGGCCGCAGCCGGCGGCCCGGCATGCCAACGTCGGGCAACCGACGGGGGAGGTTGGTATGGGAGAGACGGTCGAAACGGTGTCGTGGGGCCGGCTTGCGGTCGACGCGGTCGCGGCGGCGCTGGTCGCGTCGTTCTTCGCCACCTGGACGCTGCCGATCGTGCTGCTGGCGGGGTTCGGCAGCCCGGCCTCGGGCCGGGTGGAGGTGATCACGTCGGTCGTCGCCGTTCTGGCGGTGGCGCTGGTGACGCTGGTGACGCCGCCGGCGTTGCCCCGACTGCGCCGGCTGCCCGGCTGGTGGATCGCCGCCGGCGGGCTACTGCTCACCGCCCTCGCCGAGCTGACCCTGGGTACGGAACGGACCGCCCTGATGCTCGGGCATCCGGGCAACGCCGTACAGCAACTGGTCGTCCTGGTCGGCTCGGCCGGTGTCGGCCTGGCAATGGGCGGGGCACTGCTGGCCCTCGCCCAGCTGCCCGGCCCGGGCCGCACGCCGGTCGCCGTCGGCCTGGCCCTCGGGCTCGCGTGCCGTGTTGGGGCGCCATTCGCCCCGCCAGGTGCCCTGGGACGTGCTGGGGCTCGTGGTGGCAGCCGTGACGATCCCGATGCACGCCCCGGCGGCACAGGCGGAACGGCCGGAGGTGTACCTGGTCGCGTCGGTGCTGGCCGCGCTCGGGATCGGACTGGCCCTCGGCGCCGGACTCACCTTGACCGTCAGCGGAACGGCCGGTGCGGGTGGTGGGCTCCTCGCTGCGCTGGCGCTCGGCCCGGTCGCCCTGATCGTCACCACAGTGGCGTTGGCGTCGGCCGCGACACGGGTGCGGATCGGCTGGCCGGAGCAGGGTACGTCGTACGCCTTGATCACATTCGTCCTGCTGTGCGCCGTGATGCTGACCGCGTTCCACGGCCTCGGCCGGGCCGGGCGGCCCGATCCCGGGCCGGAGGTCGACGGGGAACCGACGGCCGCCCGGCAGAACGTCTAGAGCAGCGAGTCGCGCCACTGGCGGTGCAGGGCGGCGTACCGGCCGCCGTCGGCGATCAGTTCGGCCGGTGGGCCGTCCTCGACGATCCGGCCGCGGTCGAGGACCAGGACCCGGTCGGCGGTCTCCACGGTGGAGAGCCGGTGTGCGATCACCACCGCGGTCCGGTCCCGCAGGATGGTGCCGAGCGCGTGCTGCACCAGCCGCTCGGTCGGTACGTCCAGCGACGAGGTCGCCTCGTCCAGGATCAGCACCGCCGGATCGGCCAGGAAGGCCCGGGCGAAGGCGACCAACTGCCGCTGTCCGGCGGAAAGTCGACCGCCGCGCCGGTGCACCTCGGTGGCGTACCCGTCGGGCAGCGCCGCGATGAAGTCGTGCGCGCCGATCGCCCGGGCGGCGGCCTCGACGGCGGCGTCGTCGGCCTCCGGGCGACCGAACCGGATGTTCTCCGCCACGGTGCCGCCGAACAGGTGGGTCTCCTGGGTCACCAGCACCACCGTGCGGCGCAGTTCCGCGTCGGCGACCTGGCGCAGGTCCACGCCGTCGAGGGTGACCGTGCCGGCCGCTGGATCGTGGAACCGGGCCAGCAGCTTGGCGACCGTGGACTTGCCGGCGCCGGTCGGCCCGATCAGCGCCACGGTCTGTCCAGCGGGGATGCGGAGATCCAGCCCGGCCAGGATCGGGGCGTCCGGGCGGTACCCGAACGAGACCGCGCGGAAGGTGACCGCGCCGCAGGTGGGGCCGCGGGGCAGCGGCACGGGTCGCACCGGCTCGGCGACCGTGGGTCGCTCGTCGAGCACCCCGGCGAGCTTCTCCAGCGCTGCCGTCGCGGATTGCAGCGAGTTGTAGAACTGGCTCAGTTCCTGCATCGGTTCGAAGAACCGGCGATCGCCCGTCGGCCTCCCCCTGCGCCGGCGCCACCGCGCCCGACGCCGGCAGGTCCCCCACCAGCGCGTCCAACTCGGCGTACGTGCGGGCAGCGTAGGCCCGCTGCAACCGGTCGTCGTACTCGCGCAGATCCAGCCGGCCCTCGTCGAGGGCGTCCCGGAGCCGTTCGGCGACGGCCTGTCGGTCGGAGTCCGCTGCCCGCATGCCGTCCCGCCCGTTCATGCCGGCAAGCATGCCATCGTGCCGCCAGTCCGGGTAACCGGTCCAGTTCAGGCGGTCGGCGAGGTGCTCGGTTGGCGGCTGGTCACCAGGTCGCCGAGGCGGGCCCGGCCGCCGTCCGCGGCGGTCAGCACCCAGACCCCGTCCGGGAGCAGGGCCATGGTGTGCTCGACGTGCGCGGCCCGCGACCCGTCCCGGGTGACCACCGTCCAGCCGTCGGCGAGTTCGGTGGTACGCGGCGAACCCATGGTGATCATCGGCTCGATGGCCAGCGCCATACCCGCCACCAGGCGTGGCCCCTTGCCCGGCCGTCCATGGTTGAGCACGTGCGGATCCTGGTGCATCTCAGTGCCGATGCCGTGGCCGCCGTAGCCGTCGACGATGCCGTACCGGCCAGCCTTGCGTACCGCGTGCTCCACCGCGTGGGAGATGTCCGTGAGTCGGCCCCTACCGTTCGCCGCGCCGCGAGCGGCCGCGGCGATGCCGGCCCACATCGCGTCCTCGGCGACCTTCGCCATCCGCAGCTGCGCCGGGTCGACCTCACCCACCCCGACGGTGATCGCCGCGTCGCCGTGCCAGCCGTCGAGGATCGCGCCGCAGTCGATCGAGATCAGATCGCCCTCGGCGAGGACCTGCTTCGGCGACGGGATGGCGTGCACGATCTGCTCGTTGACGGACGAGCAGATCGACGCCGGGAAGCCGTGGTAACCCTTGAACGACGGGACCGCCCCCGCCTCGCGGATGGTCGCCTCGGCGATCGCGTCGAGGTCGGCGGTGCTCACCCCCGGGGCCACCGCCTCCCGCATCCGGCGAAGCGCCTCCGCGACCACCAGGCCGGCGGCGCGCATCTTCTCGATCTGCTCGGGGGTCTTCAGCTGGATGTCCAGCTGGGGACGACGCATGGAGGCGCTACCTTTCGTTGCCGAAACAGTGGGGCACGCTGGGCGTACCCCACTGTTCGCACTCTATCCGGCCGGCGGCTGTGCCGACCTCAGCCCCCGTACGACCTCAGGGCGTCGATGGCGCGGACCGTGACGTCCTCCACCGGGCCTGTGGCGTCGATGCCGACCAGCTTGCCCTGGGCACCGTAGTAGTCCACCAGCGGCGCGGTCTTCTCCGCGTACTCGCGCAGGCGGGCGGCGATGGTCTCCGGCTTGTCGTCGTCGCGCTGAAACAACTCGGCGCCACAGCGGTCGCAGATGCTGTCCTGGTTGGTCGGGTCGAACTCGACGTGCCAGATCTTGCCGCAGCCCCGGCAGGTGCGCCGGCCGGACAGCCGTCGGATCACCTCGTCGTCGTCGACGACCAGCTCCAGCACGATGTCCAGCGAGGTGCCGAGGTCGGCGAGGAGCTTGTCCAGCGCCGCCGCCTGCGGGGTGGTCCGCGGGAACCCGTCGAGCAGGAAGCCCTCGGCCGCGTCCGGCTCGGCGAGCCGCTCCCGCACCATGTTGATGGTGACCTCGTCCGGCACGAGCTTGCCGGCATCCATGTAGCGCTTGGCCTCGACCCCGAGCGGGGTGCCCTGAGACACGTTGGCCCGGAAGATGTCGCCGGTCGAGATCTTCGGCACGGAGAGGTGCGCGGCGATGAACTCTGCCTGAGTGCCCTTGCCCGCCCCCGGCGGGCCAACCAGAACCAGTCTCATCTACCGCAGGAACCCTTCGTAGTTCCGCTGCATCAGTTGGCTCTCGATCTGCTTGCTGGTCTCGAGAGCCACACCGACCATGATCAGAACAGCGGTGCCGCCGAACGGGAAGTTGAGGTACTGCTGCCGGTCCAGCCAGATGAAGAAGAAGTTCGGCAGGATCGAGATGGTCGCGAGGTAGAGCGCGCCCGGCAGGGTGATGCGGCTGAGGATGAAGTCCAGGTAGTCGGCGGTCGGCTTGCCCGGGCGGATGCCGGGCACGAAGCCGCCGTACTTCTTCATGTTGTCCGCGACCTCGGTCGGGTTGAACGTGATCGAGACGTAGAAGTACGTGAAGAAGATGATCAGCAGGAAGTAGACCACGATGTAGATCGGGCTGGTCGGGTCGACCAGGTTGTTCTGGATCCACGCCTGGGTCTTGCCCGGGTTGTTCTGGTCGAAGAACTGGAGCGCGAGCTGCGGCAGGTAGAGCAGCGACGAGCCGAAGATGACCGGGATCACACCCGCCTGGTTGACCTTGAGCGGGATGTAGGTCGAGGTGCCGCCGTACATCCGCCGGCCGATCATGCGCTTGGCGTACTGCACCGGGATGCGGCGCTGGGCCTGCTCGATGAAGGTGACCGCAGTGATGACCAGCAGCACCAGGGCGATGACCAGGGAGAACCGGCCCCAGCCCTGGCTCTCCAGGATCCGCCCGCCCTCGCTGGGCAGCCGGGCGGCGATCGAGGTGAAGATCAGCACGGACATGCCGTTGCCGACGCCGCGGTCGGTGATCAGCTCACCGAGCCACATGACCACGCCGGTGCCGGCAGTCATCGTCATCACCAGGACGGACAGCGTCAGCCAGTCCGGGATGCCGGTGCCCGCGGGGATGATCGGGAACTCGTCGCACTGGTTGTTGAACAGCTGGCCGGAGCGGGCCAGCGCGACGAACGCCGAGGCCTGCAGGACACCCAGGCCGAGGGTCAGGTAGCGGGTGTACTGGGTGATCTTCGCCTGGCCGGCCTGGCCCTCCTTGCGGAGCTGCTCCAGCCGCGGGATGACCACCGTCAGCAGCTGCAGGATGATCGACGCGGTGATGTAGGGCATGATGCCCAGCGCGAAGACCGAGAGCTGCAGCAGCGCACCGCCCGAGAAGAGGTCGAGCAGGTTCAGTACCCCGGTCGAGCCCTCGATGGTGTCGAGGCACTTCTGCACGTTGCCGTACGACACGCCTGGGCTGGGCAGCGTCGCTCCGAGCCGGTAGATCGCGACAATGCCTACTGTGAACAGCAGCTTCTTGCGCAGGTCAGGCGTACGGAACGCACTGAGAAAGGCGGACAGCAACTTCTTCCTCCTGCGCGAGGCGGGCCGCCGGTCAATCCGGGCGGTTCGGGGTGGGTGCCGGGCAGGTGCCCGATATCCATGGCTGGGAAGGGACTCTAACAGCCCGATCCCGGTCCGGGCAGATGTGCCCGGCTACATAAACCGAATCCGATGTTACCGGGCGCACCCGCCCGGCGTAGACCATGGCGCCCGCCAGCTGGGGTCAACTGGCGGGCGCCATGATCTCATGCAGCTTACAGCTCGGTGACCGAACCGCCAGCAGTGGTGATCTTCTCCTTGGCCGACGCACTGAACGCGTGCGCCGTGACCTGGAGCGCCACCCCGCCGAGGTCCCCGGTGCCGAGGATCTTCACCGGGTGGCCCTTGCGGACCGCGCCAGCCTCGACCAGCTCGGCCGGGCCGACCTGGCCACCGTTGGGGAAAAGTTCAGCCAGCCGATCCAGGTTGACCACCTGGAAGACCACCTTGAACTTGTTCTTGAAGCCCTTCAGCTTCGGCAGGCGCATGTGGATGGGCATCTGCCCACCCTCGAACGCCGGAGAGATGTTCTTCCGGGCCTTCGAACCCTTGGTACCGCGGCCCGCAGTCTTGCCCTTGGAACCCTCACCGCGACCCACGCGGGTCTTCGCGGTCTTGGCCCCCGGCGCCGGACGCAGGTGATGGACCTTGATCGTCATTACTCGACCTCCTCGACCTTCACGAGGTGGTTCACCGCGAAGATCATGCCACGAATCTCGGGCCGGTCCTCCTTGACCACCACGTCGTTGATCCGCTTGAGACCGAGCGAACGCAGCGACTCACGCTGGTTGCGCTTGGTCCCGATCTCGGAGCGGACCTGGGTGACCTTGAGACGTGCCATCAGGAAGCCACCTCCGCCCGCGAGGCGAGCATGGCGGCCGGCGCGACGTCCTCCACCGGCAGGCCACGGCGGGCCGCCACAGCCTCGGGGGACTCAAGCCCCTTCAGCGCGGCCACAGTGGCGTGCACGATGTTGATCGGGTTCGACGAGCCCAGGCTCTTGGAGAGCACGTCGTGGATGCCCGCGCACTCCAGCACGGCGCGGACCGGACCACCGGCGATGACGCCCGTACCGGCCGAGGCCGGCTTGAGCAGCACCACGCCGGCGGCCTCCTCGCCCTGCACCGGGTGCGGGATCGAGGAGCCGATCCGCGGCACCTTGAAGAAGTGCTTCTTGGCCTCCTCGACACCCTTGGCGATCGCCGCGGGCACCTCCTTGGCCTTTCCGTAGCCCACGCCCACGGTGCCGTCGCCGTCGCCCACGATCACCAGGGCGGTGAAGCTGAAGCGACGACCGCCCTTCACGACCTTGGCGACGCGGTTGATCGCGACGACCCGCTCGAGGTGCGGGGTCTTCTCGGCGGGCGCGTTTCCGCGACCGCCCTCACGGCGGTTGTCGCGGCGACCACCCTCGTTGCCACCGGACCCGCCGCCACGGCGCTGTTGACCTGGCATCAGCAGCCTTCCTTTTCTCTCGTGACGGGGATTGTCAGAACTCGAGCCCGGCTTCGCGGGCGGCGTCGGCAAGCGCGGCTACCCGCCCCGCGTACCGGTTGCCACCGCGGTCGAAGACGACCTTGGAGATGCCGGCGGCCTTCGCCCGCTCGGCGAGCAGGGCGCCCACCTTGCCGGCCAGGGCGCTCTTGTCGCCCTCCGTGCCGCGCACCGAGGCGTCCAGGGTCGAGGCCGACGCCAGGGTGTGACCCTTGGTGTCGTCCACGATCTGGGCCACGATGTGCCGCAGCGAGCGGGTGACGACCAGGCGCGGACGCTCGGCGGTGCCGCTGATGTGCTTGCGGACCCGGAAGTGCCGACGCGCACGCCCGACGGCACGCTTGGCGGCGACGCCGCGGCGGCGCTTGAGCAGCGTGGCGCTCACTTCTTACCTGCCTTTCTCACGGCCTCGCGGCCGGCGGATGACCTCGCCCTGGTACCAACGAACGCGGTCACTTCTTGCCCGCCTTACCGGCCTTGCGGCGGATGACCTCGCCCTGGTACTTCACACCCTTGCCCTTGTAGGGCTCCGGCGGACGGATCTTCCGGATGTTGGCGGCGACCTCACCGACCAGCTGCTTGTCGATGCCGGCCACGTGGAACAGCGTCGGCTTCTCCACCGTGAAGGTGATGCCGTTCGGCGCCGGCACCAGCACCGGGTGCGAGAACCCGAGCGCGAACTCCAGGTCCTTGCCCTTGGCGGTGACCCGGTAACCGGTACCGGCGATCTCCAGGCTCTTGCGGTAGCCCTCGGTGACCCCGACGATCATGTTCGCGACCAGGGTACGGCTCAGGCCGTGCAGTTCCTTGGCCTTGCGCTCGTCGTTCGGGCGGTTGACGCTCAGCTGCCCGTCCTCGGCCCGCTCGATGGTGATCGGCTCGGCCAGGGTGTGCGAAAGCTCGCCCTTGGGGCCCTTGACCTTGACGGTCTGGCCGTCGATCGTCACGTCGACGCCGGATGGCACCGGGATCGACTTACGTCCAATACGCGACATTTCTACCTGTCTCCCGTTACCAGACGAAGGCGAGGACTTCCCCGCCAACGCTCCGCTTGCGGGCCTGCCGGTCGGTCAGCAGCCCCTGGGACGTCGAAATGATCGCCACACCCAGCCCGCCGAGCACCCGGGGGAGTTCGGCCGACTTGGCGTACACCCGGAGACCGGGCTTGGAGACGCGCTTGATGCCGGCCAGGCTCCGCTCCCGGTTCTGGCCGTACTTCAGCTCGACGACCAGTCGCTTGCCGACGGCACCCTCTTCGGGCTCCTCGACCGACCAGGTGGCGATGTAGCCCTCGGCCTTGAGGACCTCGGCGAGGTTCGCCTTGATCTTCGAGTAGGGCATCGTCACCCGGTCGTGGTACGCCTGGTTGGCGTTACGCAGACGCGTGAGCATGTCTGCGATCGGGTCGGTCATCGTCATGAAAACTCGTCAACCTTTCTCGCCGGGGTTCCCGCGGCTTTCGCTCACAGGCCTACGGCGAAGAGACAGTCCAGCTAACGCGCGGAGCGCGCCGGGCTATTACCAGGAAGCCTTGGACACGCCGGGCAGCTCACCGCGGTGGGCCATCTCCCGGATGCACACCCGGCAGAGCCCGAACTTGCGGTAGACCGCCTTGGGACGCCCGCACCGCTGGCAGCGGGTGTACGCGCGAACCGAGAACTTCGGCTTCGCGGCCGCCTTGAGGATCAGCGCCTTCTTGGCCATCTCAGTTCTCCTTGAACGGGAAGCCCAGGAGCTTGAGCAGCGCCCGGCCCTCGTCGTCGGTCGTGGCGGTGGTGACCACCGTGATGTCCATGCCCCGCTGGCGATCGATCTTGTCCTGATCGATCTCGTGGAACACCGACTGCTCGGTCAGACCGAACGTGTAGTTGCCGTGCCCGTCGAGCTTGCGCCCATCGAGGCCGCGGAAGTCACGGATACGCGGCAGCGCGATGGACAGCAGCCGGTCCAGGAACTCCCACATCCGGTCGCCGCGCAGGGTCACCTTCGCGCCGATCGGCATGCCCTCGCGGAGCTTGAACTGCGCGATGGACTTCGTCGCCCGCCGGACCTGCGGCTTCTGGCCGGTGATGGTGGCCAGGTCGCGGACCGCCCCGTCGATGAGCTTGGCGTCCCGGGCAGCCTCGCCGACACCCATGTTCACGACGATCTTGACCAGTCGCGGCACCTGCATCGGGTTGCCGAAGTTGCCCTGCTCGCGCAGCTGCGCCACGATCTCGTTGCGGTACCGCTCCTTGAGGCGCGGCATGGTCTTGGTTTCGGTAGCCGTGGTCATCACAGGTCCTTACCGGTGCTACGCGCGATGCGGACCTTCTGGCCGTTCTCGTCGATCCGGTAGCCGACGCGGGTCGGCTTGCCGTCGGAGTCCACGACCATCACGTTCGAGACGTGGATCGCGGCCTCCTGGGTGACGATGCCACCGGTCTTGGCGCCACGCTGAGTGGTGCTGATGCGGGTGTGCTTCTTGACCCGGTTCACGCCCTCGACCAGGACCTTGTCCTGCCGCGGGTAGGCCGCGATGACCTTACCCTTGGCACCCTTGTCCTTGCCGGCGATGACGACGACCGTGTCGCCCTTCTTGACCTTCACGGTCACAACACCTCCGGCGCGAGGGAAATGATCTTCATGAACCGCTTGTCCCGCAGCTCGCGACCGACCGGGCCGAAGATACGGGTACCGCGCGGGTCCCCGCCGTCCTTGATGATCACGGCGGCGTTCTCGTCGAAGCGGATGTACGAACCGTCCGGCCGCCGCCTCTCCTTGGCGGTGCGGACGACGACGGCCTTGACCACGTCGCCCTTCTTCACACCGGCACCCGGGATCGCGTCCTTGACGGTGGCCACGATGACGTCGCCGATGCTCGCGTAGCGCCGACCGGAGCCACCGAGAACCCGGATGCACAGGATCTCCCGGGCACCCGTGTTGTCGGCGACGCGCAGTCGCGACTCCTGCTGAATCACGTCTATCTCCTATGTCTGCCGGTTCTCCGGCCGCCGGGGCGGCCGGAGCCTGGCGGAACCTGCGCCCGACCGATCTCGGCCGAGCTCGAGCCTTCGCTACTTGGCCTTCTCGAGGATCTCCACGAGCCGCCACCGCTTGGTGGCGGACAGCGGCCGGGTCTCCATGATCAGGACCCGGTCGCCGATGCCGGCGGAGTTCTGCTCGTCGTGGACCTTGAGCTTGCTGGTCCGGCGCATGATCTTGCCGTACAGCGCGTGCTTGACCCGGTCCTCGACCTCGACGACGACGGTCTTGTCCATCTTGTCGCTGACGACGAGGCCCTCACGCACCTTGCGGCGGCCCCGCTGCTGGGTGGCGGTCGTGTTCTCGCTCATGAAGCAGTCACCTCAGTCGGCGCGGCCGAGAGCCCCAGCTCACGCTCGCGCATGATCGTGTAGATCCGGGCGATCTCCCGACGGATGACCTGCAGCCGCCGGTTGTTGTCCAGCTGCCCGGTTGCGGCCTGCACGCGGAGGTTGAACAGCTCCGCCTTGGCCTCGCGCAGCTTCGTGACCAGCTCCTCCTCGGAGAGCTCACGCAGCTCGGAGGCCTTAACGCCCGCTGCCATCAGGATTCACCCACTTCGCGCGTCACAATGCGGCACTTCATCGGGAGCTTGTGGATCGCGCGACGCATCGCCTCTCGCGCGATCTGCTCGTTGGGGAAGGACATCTCGAAGAGCACCCGCCCCGGCTTGACGTTGGCGACCCACCACTCGGGCGAGCCCTTACCGGAACCCATCCGAGTTTCCGCCGGCTTCTTGGTGAGGGCCTGGTCCGGGAAGATGGTGATCCAGACCTTGCCGCCACGCTTGATGTGGCGGGTCATCGCGATACGCGCCGACTCGATCTGCCGGTTCGTCACGTACGCCGGCTCGAGAGCCTGGATCCCGAACTCGCCGAACACCACCCGGTTACCGCCCTTGGACGCGCCGCTGCGGTCCGGGTGGTGCGGCTTGCGGAAGCCCTTCGGGGGCTTGCGCGGCATCAGCATCTGTCAGCCCTCCTGCTGCGTTTCTGCCGCGGCGGCGACGGCGGAAGCATCCACCGGCTCGCCGCTCGGCGTCTCGGCCTGCTGCGCGACGGTCGTCGCGGCAGCCCGGCCGGCCTCGGTGCCACCGGAGGTCGTACCGGACGAACCGGAGCGACCACGGCGCGGCCGCTCGGGGCGGTCGCCGCGCTCCCGGCGCGGGCGCGACGGCGCCTCGGCCGGGGTCTCCCGACCCGGCACCGCGTCGCCCTTGTAGATCCAGACCTTCACGCCGATGCGGCCGAAGGTGGTACGGGCCTCGAAGAAGCCGTACTCGATGTTGGCCCGCAGCGTGTGCAGCGGCACCCGACCCTCGCGGTAGAACTCCGTGCGGCTCATCTCGGCGCCGCCGAGGCGACCCGAGACCTGCACCCGGATGCCCTTGCACATCGGGTTCTTCATCGCCGACTGCATGGCCTTGCGCATCGCCCGACGGAAGCTGACCCGGCTGGAGAGCTGCTCGGCCACGCCCTGGGCGACCAGCTGCGCGTCCGACTCGGGGTTCTTCACCTCGATGATGTTCAGCTGCACCTGCTTGCCGGTGAGCTTCTCCAGCTCGCCGCGGATCCGGTCGGCCTCCGCACCCTTACGGCCGATGACGATGCCCGGCCGGGCGGTGTGGATGTCGACCCGGACCCGGTCGCGGGTGCGCTCGATGTCGACCTTGGAAATGCCGGCCCGCTCCAGACCCTTGGACATCATCCGGCGGATCTTGACATCCTCGCCGATGTAGTCCTTGTAGAGCTTGTCCGCGAACCAGCGGGACTTCCAGTCGGTCGAGATGCCGAGCCGGAACCCGTGCGGGTGAACCTTCTGACCCATTACTCGGCGCCCTCCGTGTTGCCCTGCGTCTCAGCCGGCGCGGTCTGCTCCGCCGGAGCTGCCTTCTTCGCCGACTTCTTCGGCGCGGCCGGCGCGACCGCCTCGACCGCCACCGTGATGTGGCAGGTGCGCTTGCGGATCCGGTACGCCCGGCCCTGAGCCCGCGGCTGGAACCGCTTCATGGTCGGGCCCTCGTCCACGAACGCCTCGCTGACGAGCAGCGCGTCGGGGTCCAGCCGCTCGTTGTTCTCCGCGTTGGCGATCGCGCTCGCGAGCACCTTGTACACCTGCTCGCTCGCAGCCTGCGGCGCGAACTGCAGCACCGTGAGCGCCTCCTTCGCGGGCAGGCCGCGGACGAGGTTGACCACCCGGCGCGCCTTCATCGGCGAGATGCGCACGTGCCGCGCAACCGCCCGCGCGCCCGGAAGCACCGGAGCGTCGCCCTTTCCTGGCATCGCTGTAACCCCTTGATCCTCTATCCGTATGCCCGCGGCGTCAGCGCCGGCGGCTCTTCCGGTCGTCCTTCTCGTGACCCTTGAACGTGCGGGTCAGCGCGAACTCGCCGAGCTTGTGCCCGACCATCGCCTCGGTCACGAACACCGGGACGTGCTTACGTCCGTCGTGCACCGCGATCGTGTGCCCGAGCATGTCCGGGATGATCGTCGAGCGGCGCGACCAGGTCTTGATGACGTTCTTCGAGCCCTTCTCGTTCTGCGTCTCCACCTTCTTGAGCAGGTGGTCGTCGACGAACGGGCCCTTCTTCAGGCTGCGAGGCATGTCTTATCTCCCTCAGCCGCGCTTACGCGTGGCGTAGCGACGGCGGACGATCAGCCGGTCACTCGGCTGGCCCTTACGACGGGTGCGGCCCTCGGGCTTACCCTGCGGGTTGACCGGGTGGCGACCACCGGAGGTCTTGCCCTCGCCACCACCGTGCGGGTGGTCGACCGGGTTCATGGCGACACCACGGACGGTCGGGCGCTTGCCCTTCCACCGCATCCGGCCGGCCTTGCCCCAGTTGATGTTCGACTGGTCGGCGTTGCCGATCTCGCCGATGCTGGCCCGGCAGCGCACGTCCACGCGCCGGATCTCACCCGACGGCATACGGAGGGTCGCGTACGCGCCCTCACGGCCGAGCAGCTGGATGCCGACGCCGGCCGAGCGGGCCAGCTTGGCCCCGCCACCCGGGCGCAGTTCCACGTTGTGGATCGTGGTACCGACCGGGATGTTGCGCAGCGGCAGGTTGTTGCCCGGCTTGATGTCCGCGCCCGGGCCCGACTCGACGGCGTCGCCCTGCTTCAGGTCCTTCGGCGCGATGATGTAGCGCTTCTCGCCGTCGGCGTAGTGCAGCAGCGCGATCCGCGCGGTGCGGTTCGGGTCGTATTCGATGTGCGCGACCTTGGCCGGCACGCCGTCCTTGTCGACCCGCTTGAAGTCGATCAGCCGGTACTGGCGCTTGTGGCCGCCGCCCTGGTGCCGGGCGGTGATCCGCCCGTGGACGTTGCGACCGCCCTTCTTCGGCAGCGGAGCCAGCAGCGACTTCTCGGGCGTCGACCGGGTGATCTCGGCGAAGTCGGCAACGCTCGAGCCACGCCGGCCCGGCGTCGTCGGCTTGTACTTACGGATAGCCATTGTCTACACCCCTCAGCTGACCGGGCCGCCGAAGGCCTCGATGCGGTCGCCCTCAGCCAGCTTCACCATCGCGCGCTTGGTGTCCTTGCGCTTGCCGAACCCGGTGCGGGTCCGCTTGCGCTTGCCCTCGCGGTTGAGCGTGTTGACCGTCAGGACGCGGACGTTGAAGATCTGCTCGATGGCGATCTTGATCGCGGTCTTGTTCGCGTCCGGGTGCACCAGGAAGGTGTACCAGTTGCGGTTCAGCTCGCTGTAGCTCTTCTCCGAGACGACCGGCGCCACGATGATGTCGCGCGGGTCGGCGATCGTGCTCACTTGCCACCCTCCTCGGTGGTCTCGGCGGGAACGCCCAGGAACTCGTCCAGGGCCTCCTTGGTGAAGACCACGTCGTCGGCCACCAGCACGTCGTACGTGTTCAGCTGGCCGGCCTCGATCAGGTGCACCCGCGGCTCGTTGCGCAGCGACACCCAGTTCAGCTCGTCGGTGCTGCTCAGCACGACCAGCACCCGGCGGGCCTCGGTCAGCTTGGCGAGCGTGGCCAGCGCGGCCTTGGTCGACGGCTTCTCGCCCGAGACGAACGCCTCGACGACGTGTACCTGGCCGGCGCGCGCCCGGTCGGAGAGGGCGCCACGCAGCGCGGCGGCCTTCATCTTCTTCGGGGTGCGCTGGCTGTAGTCGCGCGGCACCGGGCCGTGCACCACGCCACCGCCGGCGAACTGCGGCGCGCGGATCGAACCCTGCCGGGCCCGACCGGTGCCCTTCTGCTTGTACGGCTTCTTGCCGCCGCCGGCGACCTCGCCGCGGGTCTTCGTCTTGTGGGTGCCCTGCCGGGCCGCCGCGAGCTGCGCCACCACGACCTGGTGCATCAGCGGGACGTTGGCCTGCACGTCGAAGATGTCGGCGGGCAGCTCGACCGAGCCGGCCTTGGTGCCTTCCACGTTGAGGACGTCAACGGTGGTCACTTGGCCACACCGCCCTTCTTCGCCTTGGCCTTGGCCGCGGTGCGGACCAGGACCAGCGCGCCCTTCGGGCCGGGGATGGCACCGCGGACGAGCAGGAGGTTGTTTTCGCTGTCGACCGCCTGAACGGTCAGGTTCTGCACGGTGTAGCGCACGCCGCCCATGCGGCCGGCCATCCGGGTGCCCTTGAAGACGCGACCCGGGGTGGCGCAGGCCCCGATGGAGCCCGGCGAGCGGTGCTTGCGCTCGACACCGTGGCTGGCGCGCAGACCGTGGAAGCCGTGCCGCTTCATCGGGCCGGCGTAGCCCTTGCCCTTGGTCTTGCCGGTGACGTCGATCGAGACGCCGGCCGGGAACTCCTCGACCGTGACCTCCTGGCCGAGCGAGTAGTCCGCGGCGTCACTGGTGCGCAGCTCGACGATGTGCCGGCGCGGCGCGACGTCGGCCTTGGCGTAGTGCCCACGGAGCGGCTTCTTGGCCTTGCGCGGGTCGATCGTCCCGTACGCCAACTGGACCGCGGAGTAACCGTCCTTCGCGGCGTCACGAACCTGGCTGATGACGCACGGGCCGGCCTGAACCACGGTCACCGGGACAACCTTGTTGTTGTCCCAGACCTGGGTCATGCCGAGCTTCGCGCCCAGGATCCCCTTAACTTGCCTGTCCATGTGTCCGGTCCCTACAGCTTGATCTCGATGTCGACGCCAGCCGGCAGGTCGAGGCGCATGAGCGAGTCGACCGTCTTCGGGGTCGGGTCGATGATGTCGATCAGCCGCTTGTGCGTACGCATCTCGAAGTGCTCGCGCGAGTCCTTGTACTTGTGCGGCGAGCGGATGACGCAGAAACGGTTGATCTCCGTGGGCAGCGGCACCGGGCCAGCGACCTGCGCCCCGGTACGCGTCACCGTCTCGACGATCTTCCGAGCCGAGGAGTCGACGACCTCGTGGTCATAGGCCTTGAGCCGGATGCGGATCTTCTGTCCCGCCATGGTGGCTTCTGTTCCTTCTCTCGATGCCGCTGTGTTGCGGGTGCCTGTACCGGCTGGTACAGACCCTCTTCGCCCACCCCCGCGGTCGGGCGTGTCGCGCCCTGTGGCCAGGCTCCGCCCCGAGATTCCGGAGCGATCCTGACCGCGGTGGGTCCAGGCGCCGATCGCGGTACCGCGACCAGAACGCCGCGCGAGGGTGGTTGGCGGACGGGCCGCCAACCACCCCACGCCCGACTGTTCTACCAACCCGGAGGTTCAGCGGGAGCCGAACACGGGCGGCGAACTGTCGTTACGCAACCTGACTAGTATGCCGCACGACCGGCGGCGGGTCTAATCGGGGTTACCCAGCTCACTTGATGATCTTGGTAACGCGACCAGCGCCGACCGTACGGCCACCCTCCCGGATCGCGAACTTGAGGTTGTCCTCCATCGCGATGGGCTGGATCAGCTTCACGGTCATCGTGGTGTTGTCGCCCGGCATGACCATCTCGGTGCCCTCGGGCAGCGTGACAACGCCGGTGACGTCCGTGGTCCGGAAGTAGAACTGCGGACGGTAGTTCTGGAAGAACGGGGTGTGCCGGCCACCCTCCTCCTTGGAGAGGATGTAGACGGTCGCCTCGAACTCCGTGTGCGGGGTGCTGGTGCCCGGCTTGACGACCACCATGCCGCGCTCGACGTCCTCGCGCTTGATGCCGCGCAGCAGCAGACCGACGTTCTCACCCGCGCGGGCCTCGTCGAGCAGCTTGCGGAACATCTCGATGCCGGTGCAGGTGGTCTTCATCGACTTCTCGCGGATGCCGACGATCTCCACCTCCTCGTTCGGCTTGAGGATGCCGCGCTCGGCGC
>NZ_JBFBAO010000103.1:0-18580 GCF_040682255.1 Micromonospora sp. NPDC051296
CAATGCCGGCCAGTGCCCGCAGCAGCGAGGACTTGCCCGAGCCGACCGGGCCGACGACCAGCACCAGCTGGCCGCGTTCCACGGTCAGGTCGACGTCGCGTACGGCGGTGAGGCCGTCGGTGTGCCGGACGCCGAAGCCGGCCAGTTCCAGCCGTCGCAGCGGGGTACGCGGCGCCACCGGCGGGGCGGGTGCCGTCCCGGCGGCCAGGTCCACCCCCGGCACCCGGGCGGAGTAGACCTCGATCCCGCCCATCTCCGCCGTCCGGCGGGTCCACACCCGCGCCGACGGGACCTGCGAGATCAGCGACGCGGTGGTCCAGGCGAACCAGCGCGCCGCGCCCAGCGTGGAGACCGCCACCAGCGCCGCCCCGGCGGAGAGCCCACCGGCCAGGAACAGCGCCCAGACGCCGATCGGGAACAGGCCACTGGCCACCGACGGGGTGGAGCGGGCCCATACCTGCACGGCGATCTCCCGGCGCTGCCGGTCGCTGCGTACCGCGTCGAGATCGGCGAGGTGGGTCAGCACCGGCCGGGTCGCCCCGGCGAGCTTGACCGTCCGGGCGGCCGACAGCGTGGAGACCAGCGCGGTGGCGAACGCCGCCCGCGCGGCGACGGTGTCCCGGGCCGCGCGCTCAAGCCGGGGGCCGAACGCCGTCGCGGCCAGCCCGGACAGCACCATGGTGCCGAGGAAGAACAGCCCCGGAACCACGCTGCCGGTGATCAGGGTCATCGCCACCAGCAGGATCACACCGACCGTCTGGTCGAACAGGTTGTCGGCGAGCTGCACCACCCGCTCGGTGTCGCCGCCCTGGGCCACCACCTCAGCCGGGGTGTGCCGGCTGACCCGACGCGGGCCGGTCTGGCCGTGCACCAGGCGCAGGCTGATCCGCAGCATCTGCCGTACCCACCAGGCCGGGAACCACAGGTAGGTCCAGTAGTGGGCGGGGATGGCGAGCACCAGACCGACCGCGATGCCAAGGGCGGGCAGCCACGGGTCGCCGGTACCGTCGACCAGGTCGGCCCAGAGCCAGGCCAGCACCGGCCCGTCCAGGCCGAACACGGCCAGGACGGCGAAGACCCCGACCGCCGCCGCGCCGTAGCGGGGGTCGTTGAAGCAGAGCCGGAAGATCTCCCGCAGCGTCCGCGCCCGGGACGCGGGCCGCCGATCGCCGCCGGGCGGTTCAGTGGCGGTACGGCCAGCCGGCTCGGCCGGAGCTGGCCGATCCGCGCCGGCCAGCGGGCCTCCCCGGTCACCACCGACCGCCGGACCGGTCCGGTCACCACCGGCCGCCGGGCCGGACGCCGGGCTGGCGACGACGGCGCCGGCCGTGCTGCCCAAGGAGGCCGCAACGGTCGCGCCGGCCGGGTTGGCGCCGACCAGTGCCGGTTCGCCCCGGACCCAGTCGGCACCCGAATCGGCGAGCAGATCCACCGGGGCGTCGCCGCCGTACGCGCCCGCATGGCTGGCCGCGAGGAGTTCGGCGAAGCGGCGCGAGCGGGACAGCGGCGCGGCCTCTACCACCGCACCGTCGGCCAGCACCACCACCTCGTCGCACCGGCTCACCGAAGACAGCCGGTGGGCGATGACGATGCCGATCCGGTCGCGCAGCAGCCGCTCGGTGGCCTGCTGCACGCGCGTCTCGGTGACCGGGTCGAGCCGGGCGGTGGCCTCGTCCAGGATCACCACGTGCGGGTCGCGGACCAGGATGCGGGCGAACGCGACGAGCTGTTCCTGCCCGGCCGAGAGCACGTGGCCGCCCTCGCCGAGGCGAGTGTCCAGGCCGGCGGGCAGCTCGGCGATCCAGCCTTCCAGCCCCAGCTCGTGCAGGGCCTGCACGGCGGCGTCGAGCAGCTCGGGGTCGAACAGCGCGACGTTCTCGGCGAGCGTGCCGGCGAGGATCTCGGTCCGCTGCGGCACCACGGCGACCCACCGGCGCAGTTGCTCCACGTCCAGGTCGAGCACGTCCCGCCCGCCGAGCAGCACCGTTCCCGGCGGCACGTCGACGGCCCGGGTGAGCAGCTTGGCCAGCGTCGACTTGCCCGATCCGGTCCGCCCGACCAGGGCGTACGAGCGGCCACGGGCGAAGGTCAGGTCGATGTCGCGGAGCGCGGGGCCCCGGTCGGCGTCCGGTCCGCTGCTCGGGTAGCGGTAGGTCAGGTCGCGGATGACCAGGTCCCCGTCGGTCGGGGCGGCACCGCCCGTGGGTTCCTGCGGGGCGTTCTGGAGCAGCTGCACCCGGCCCCACGCGCCGAGGGCGTACTGCACCTCGGGCACCATCCGGCTGACATGCTCGACGGTCATGCCCAGCGAGAGCGCGAGCAGCCAGATCGCGGTCAACCGGGCGGTGTCCACCCGGTCGGTGGCCAGCGCCCACGCCCCGCCGAGCACGACCAGGGCGATGCCGACCCGGGTCACGCCGGCCGCGATGGTGTTCACCTGCGCCGACATCCGCCAGACAACCCAACCACGACGGAGCACCTCGGCCGCACGACGGGCGTACAGCCGCAACACGTACGGCCGGGCCAGGCTGGTGCGTACGTCGTCCTGGCCGTGGATGGACTCCTCCATCACCGCCGCCAGGTCGGACCAGGCCGCCTCCTCGTGCATCCGGGCCGGGGCGATCCGCCCGGCCGGCCGGCGCAGGGTGACCGCGAGCAGGACGCAGAGCACCAGCATGCCGACCCCGGCCGGCCACCAGACGGTGAGCGCGACCAGCGCGGACAGCAGGCCGACGGCGAGCGCCTGGGCCAGCCGCACGCCCGGTCCGCGCACCCCGGAGGCGACGTCGTACACGTCGCCGTCGATCCGGTCGAGCATCTCACCGACCGGCGTGGTCTCCAGGGCGGGCACCGGCTGGCCCATCGCCACCCGGCACAGCCGGCGGCGCAGGTCGGCGGACCAGTCGGCGGTCACCCCGGCCATCACCAGGCTGACCACCAGGTCGCTGATGACGGCGGCGACCAGCGCCGCCGACAGCAGCGCGAAGAACCCGACGGAACGGTGCACCAACACCGGCCCGGCCAGCGCGGCGGTGGCCGCCTGACCGATGCCGCCGAGCACGATCAGGACGACCACCAGGGTCATCCGGCGGGGAGACGTGACCCACAGATCACGGAGCAGGCGCATGGGTCGGTTCCTCCCGGAATGGTGGCGGAGGTTCCAGCCTGCTGCGCGCGCCCGGGCAGCTCAACGCATTTTCGCCCGAAGCAGACGCTCAGAAGAGCACGGTGGCCAGGGTGCCGACCGGGCGGAAGCCGCAGCGTTCGTAGACCCGCCGGGCGGGCAGGTTGAAGTCGTTGACGTACAGGCTGACGGTCGGGGCGACCCGGGTCAGCGCGTCGCGCACCACCGCCGCCATCGCCGCCGTGGCGATCCCCCGGCCCCGCCACTCGGGTGCCACCCAGACCCCCTGGACCTGGGCGGTGCGTCGGGTGACGACCGCCAGTTCGGCCTTGAAGACCACCCGGCCGTCGACGAACCGGGCGTACGCCCGGTCGGAGCGGATCATGTCGGTGACCCGGCGCCGGTACCCGCGCCCACCGTCCTCGGCCAGCGGCGAGACCCCCACCTCCTCGGTGTACATCGCCACCGCCGCCGGGAAGAGCAGGTCGAGTTCACCGCCACGGACCCGGCGCACCTGCGGGTCGGGGTCGACCTCGGGCAGCGCGTCGGTGGCCAGCAACGGCTGGTTCGGGCGTACGTCTCGGGCCGGTCCCCAGGTCTCGGAGAGGCGGTCCCACAGTTCCAGCACCGCGTCGGCCCGCCCGACGATCGAGGAGCAGAGCCGTTCCTCGCCGGCGAGCAGGTCGGCGAAGGCGGCGACGGCCTGCGGGCTGGCCAGCACCGGGGTGAGGTTGCCGCCGAGCCAGCAGACCGATTCGAGGTGGCGGCGGGAGCCGTACCCGAGCACCCGTCCCTCCGCACGCCACCATGCCAGCCCGCGCGCGGCGACCCGCTCGGCGACCTGCGCGCTCGCGTACGGGTCGAGGTCGAGCAACCGCTCGACCGCGCGACGTTCCGATTCCCCCAGTTGCCGCACCGGCGCCGTCAGCACGGTTACCAGCCTGCCAGATGCGTGCGGGGCGTGGTGGCGGACGGTGACCACGGTCCGACGGCCGGACACGCGCGGGCCGGACGGCCGGACGGATCGGGGCGAATGTCGCGGACCGCCAGCCTAGCGAGTTGTCGCCGTTGCATTGCCGATATATCGTTGATGCATCAGCGACAGTTCGATCAAGGAGACAGCCTGATGAAGTTCCATCGACGGGGGCACCCCCTGCACGAGGCCCGGATGCGCGGGTTCGGCTTCCCGCCCTTCCCGCCCGGACCGCACGGCCACGGACCGCACGGCCACGGCCGGGGTGGTCGCGGTCGCGGCCGGGGGCGCCGGCCGAACGTCCGTAGCGCGGTGCTGGCCCTGCTTACCGAGCGGCCGATGCACGGCTACGAGATGATCCAGGAGATCGACTCCCGCACCGGCGGGGCCTGGCGGCCCAGCCCCGGCTCGATCTACCCCACCCTCCAGCTGCTGGAGGACGAGGGCGTGATCGCCGCCACCGACGAGGCCGGCGGTGGCCGCAAGCGGTTCACGCTCACCGAGCAGGGCCGCCCGGAGGCCGGGGAGGCGGCGCAGACGCCGCCCTGGGCGGAGGTCGCCGAGGACACGATCAACAGCTGGCACGACATCCGGCACGCCGGCGCGCAGGCGACGAACGCCCTGCGACAGGTGATGATGACCGGCACCGACGACCAGCGGGAACGCGCCGCCCAGGTGCTCGACGAGACCCGCCGCAAGCTGTACGCGATCCTCGCCGAATCCGAGTGAGCCCCGGTACGCGCCGAGGGCGGCCACCCCTGGTCAGGGGTGGCCGCCCTCGTGTCGAACGGGCCGGTGTACCGGGTCAGTGCACGGTGACGGTGGCGCCGGGAAGCAGCTCGCGCAGCTCCTCGGGCAGCTCGGCGCCCATCTCGTCGGCGAGCCGCAGCGCCTCCTCGATCAGGGTCTCCACGATCTGGCCCTCGGGCACGGTCTTGATGACCTGCCCCTTGACGAAGATCTGACCCTTGCCGTTGCCGGAGGCCACGCCCAGGTCGGCCTCCCGGGCCTCGCCGGGGCCGTTGACCACGCAACCCATCACGGCGACCCGCAGCGGCACCGGCAGCCCCTCCAGGCCGGCGGTGACCTCCTCGGCGAGCTTGTAGACGTCGACCTGGGCCCGCCCGCAGGACGGGCAGGAGACGATCTCCAGGCCGCGCTCGCGCAGCCCCAGCGACTCCAGGATCTGGTTGCCGACCTTGATCTCCTCGACCGGCGGCGCGGACAGCGACACCCGGATGGTGTCGCCGATCCCCTCGGCCAGCAGTGCCCCGAAGGCGACCGCCGACTTGATGGTGCCCTGGAACGCCGGGCCGGCCTCGGTCACGCCGAGGTGCAGCGGGTAGTCGCACTGCTCGGCGAGCTGCCGGTACGCCCGGATCATCACCACCGGGTCGTTGTGCTTGACCGAGATCTTGATGTCCCGGAAGCCGTGCTCCTCGAACAGCGAGCACTCCCACAGCGCCGACTCGACCAGCGCCTCCGCGGTGGCCTTGCCGTACTTGGTCAGCAGCCGCTTGTCGAGCGAGCCGGCGTTGACCCCGATCCGGATCGGCGTACCGGCGGCGGAGGCCGCCGCCGCGATCTCGGCCACCTTGTCGTCGAACTGCCGGATGTTGCCCGGGTTCACCCGCACCGCCGCGCAACCGGCGTCGATCGCGGCGAAGACGTACTTCGGCTGGAAGTGGATGTCGGCGATCACCGGGATCTGCGACTTCTTCGCGATCGCCGGCAGCGCCTCCACGTCGTCCTGGCTCGGCACCGCCACCCGGACGATCTGGCAGCCGGACGCGGTCAGCTCCGCGATCTGTTGGAGGGTGGCGTTGACGTCGGCGGTCAGGGTGGTGGTCATCGACTGCACCGAGACCGGCGCGCCACCACCGACCGGCACCGAACCGACCATGATCTGGCGGCTCGCCCGGCGGGGCGCGAGCGGAGGCGGCGGTACGGCGGGCATACCGAGGCTGACAGCGGTCACTTCAGGCACTCACCTTGTGAAGAGGGTGATCGGGTTGACGACGTCCGCGGTGATCGTGAGCAGCGTGAACACGCCACCGATCAGGATCACCACGTACGTGAAGGGCATCAGCTTGAAGTAGTCGACCCGGCCCGGGTCGGGCCGGCGCAGCCGCGCGTACACCCAGGAGCGGGCCCGCTCGAACCAGGCGATGGCGATGTGACCGCCGTCCAGCGGCAGCAGCGGCAGCAGGTTGAACACCCCGATGAAGAAGTTCAGCGAGATGAACAGCATGACGAAGATTTCCCAGGCGTCGTTGGCGACCGCCTCGCCGCCGAGGATGCTGGCGCCGACCACGCTGATCGGGGTGTCCATGTCGCGCTCGCCGCCGGTGATGGCGGTCCACAGCGCGGGGATCTTCTCCGGCAGTCGCTGCAACGCCTGCGCGGTGGCCACCGCCATGTCGCCGATGAAGTCGCTGGTCGCGCCGACCGCCTCCACCGGACCGTAGGTGACCAGGCCGGGGGTGGAGAGGATCAGCCCGACGCCGAGCGCGGAGACGTCGGTGACCGGCCCGTCGGGGTTGTCGATCGGCGGGCGCTTCGTGGTGGCCAGGACCGTCTCGGTGGTGCCGGGCTGGCCGTCGCGGACGTACCCGATGTTGGCGGTGCTGCCCGGGGTGGTGGCCCGCAGGGTGGTGAGCAGCTCACCGTAGCTGTTGATCGGGGTGCCGTTGAGCGACGTGATCCGGTCACCGTTCCGCAGCCCGGCCGCCGCGGCCGGGCTGGCCGCGTCGCCGGCGGCGCACTCCCGGTAGGTGGTGTCCGGCAGGACGCAGTTCTGCAGGGCGATCACCGCCGGCTCGGCGCGGACCTGCGCCTCGGTGGTCGGGCGGTCGGGGTTGGGCAGGCCGAAGGTCATCGCGGCGAGCCAGGCGGCGAAGATCGCCAGCGCGAAGTGGGTGGCCGAGCCGGCGGACATCACGATCGTCCGCTTCCACACCGGGTACCGCCACATCGCCCGCTTCTCGTCACCGGGCTCGACGTCGTCGTCCTGCGGGGTCATCCCGACGATCTTGCAGAAGCCGCCGAGCGGGATGCCCTTGATGCCGTACTCGGTCTCGCCCCGCTTGAACGACCAGAGGGTGGGGCCGAAGCCGACGAAGTAGCGGGTGACCTTCATGCCGAAGGCCTTGGCAGTGAGCATGTGGCCGGCCTCGTGCAGGCTCACCGAGACGAGGATGCCGAGGGCGAACAACACCACCCCGAACGCGAACGACATCAAGCTCCTTCCACCGCAGCTGCGATGATCTCCTGCGCGTGCGCGCGGGCCCACGACTCGGCTCCGAGTACGTCCTCGACGGTACCCGGTTCGTCGAATTCGGGAGCCTCGTCCAACACCCGCTGCAACGTGTCGACGATGCCGAGAAACGGCAGTCGCCCGGCGACGAACGCCGCCACGCACTCCTCGTTGGCCGCGTTGTAGATCGCCGGTCGACACTGGCCCGCCTCGCCGGCCGCCTTGGCCAGCGCCACCGCCCGGAACGCCTCGTCGTCCAGCGGCGCGAACTCCCAGGTGTGACTGGTCGTCCAGTCGACGGCGGAGGCGGCCCCGGCGACCCGGTCCGGCCAGCCGAGGCCCAGAGCGATCGGCAGCCGCATGTCCGGCGGGCTGGCCTGGGCGAGCGTCGAGCCGTCGACGAACTCGACCATCGAGTGGATCACCGACTGCGGGTGCACCATCACGGTGATGTCGGCGTACGGCACGTCGAACAACTCGTGTGCCTCGATCACTTCCAGCGCCTTGTTGACCATGGTCGCGGAGTTGATCGTGACCACCGGCCCCATGTTCCAGGTCGGGTGCGCGAGCGCCTGCTCCGGCGTGACCTGCGTCAACTCGTCGCGCCGCTTGCCCCGGAACGGCCCGCCACTGGCGGTGACGATCAGCCGACGTACCTCACTCCGGGTGCCGCCGCGCAGGCACTGGGCGAGCGCCGAGTGCTCCGAGTCGACCGGCACGATCTGCTCCGGCCGCGTCACCGCGGCCCTGACCAGCGAGCCGCCGGCGACGAGGGACTCCTTGTTGGCCAGCGCGAGGGTACGCCCGGCCCGCAGCGCCGCGAGGGTCGGCGCGAGCCCCAGCGAGCCCACCACCCCGTTGAGCACGACGTCACACGGCCACTGCGCCAGCTCGCTCATCGCGTCCGGCCCGGCGACGATCTTGGGCAGCTTGAACTCGCCGCTGGCCCAGCCACGCCGGCTGGCCTCCGCGTAGAACGCGAGCTGAAGATCCTGGGCGGCGGACGCCTTCGCCACCCCGACCGCCTCGACCCCGAGTTCGAGGGCCTGGGCGGCGAGCAGCTCGACGTTGCCACCGCCGGCACCCAGCGCCACCACCCGGAACCGGTCCGGGTTGCGCCGCACGATGTCGATGGCCTGCGTACCGATCGAACCGGTACAGCCCAGCAGTACAAGATCGCGGGGGGAGGTCACCCGCCCATTCTTCCCCACGCCCGCTGTACGCCCGCTGGGAGCCTCGGTGAAAGGAAGGGCACCTTATTAACGCCTGCGGTAGAGGAAGGGCCCCTTATTAACAGGCCAGAGTGCTCGCTCAGCCGTACCCGCGCGAGTCGTCTCCCCGGTGGGTGCCGCGTCGTCGAGCAGGTCGGCCGGGTCGACCGAGAAGTCGAAGGGCCGGTTCATCACGAAGGTCGTGGCGGCGGCTGCCGCCAGCGGCCGGTCGATGATGCCCGCCGCCCCGATCTCGCCGAGCAACACAGCCGGCCCGACTTCCATCAACCTTCGCCCACCAGCGTGCGAAGCACCGCGGGGTCCGGAATGAAGAGATCATCGCCGGAGACAAGGTTGACCGAGTGGTACGCCCACAGCCCGGCGGCTCGCGCCGCCTGCCGGAACCGGTGGCCAAGTTCACGCTGCACCGTTCGCCGGTCGGCACCGCCGCCCGCAGTCACCACGACACAGCCGCGGGACACCTCGATCCTCGGTCCGGCGTTCTCTGGTAGCAGGTTGAGCGCGGCGCTCGCGGTCCAGCTGACGTCGAAGGCAGTCAACACGTCGAAGAACGGCGCGACGCCAGCCCTCCCCCGCTGCACGCCGACCAACCTCCCATGAGATGAGCGGTCACCACCGCTCGGGAATGCGTCAGGTCTCGACCATCATTACTCCCGGCCCCACTCGACCAAGGCACGCAAGATTGCTTATGCCCCATATTGATCACATTCCGACCGGGCCGTTCGGCAGGGCGGGCTCCGCGACACTCCGACTCGACTGTGATTCTTGGACAGTTGCCGTTCGGCGCTAACGGAAACTGTCCAAGATCTCGATGCCGCACCAAACCCCGAGGCATTATTCGAACATCGAGAAAGCCATCAAACGGGCGGAACGGGCCGTCATGATGACGGGCGGCCGATTGAGGCCGGCAAGCAGGAACTACTCGTCGCCGCCGGGGCATGGCCTGGCCGAGATCCGCCGTACCCGTGGGCTGATCCAGCAACAGGTCGCCGGCAGCATGGGCATCACCAAGGGCCGCGCCTCGCAGATCGAGCAAGGCAAGATATTCAGCCCGGACGCCCTGGCTCGCTACGCCGCCGCGCTCGGTGGACCGACCCCACCGGGCGATCTACTTCGACGACGGCGACATCCCCGCCATCGCATAGCCGGTCCGCGCCTTCGGCTCCAGGACCCACCGGGTGACGGAAGCCAGGCCCGGTCACGCCACGGTCCGGTGCCGACGGCTTGGGACGGCACCGGACCGCATCACGTCGGGCTCAGGCTTTGGTGCCGAAGCGGCCAGCGCGGGTGGCGATGACGAACCGGGTCCAGGTCGGCGGGTCGAAGTTCAGCTCCGGACCCTGCCGGTCCTTGCTGTCGCGTACGCCGACCGCGTCGGCGAACCCCGCCACCTCGACGCATTCACCGTTGCCGCCGGACCGGGACGACTTGCGCCACACCCCGTCACGTCTCATAGTTCATCTCCTTAGCGATCGCCGTGATCAGCTCACGGGAGTCATCGACATCGAGCGCCCGCTCGCTCAGCGAGTGCCAGGCGTCCTCGTAGGTTCGGATCTCGTGCGGCTTGTCAAGGTAGACCGCGCCACACGGACCGTCCATGTAGACGGTGGTCGGCTCCGGCTCCCGCACGTCCGTCGGGAAGTCGAGCATGGTGAAGGTGCCCGTCTCGGCCCAGCGGAACAGCCCCGCAGCCAGAGGGAGCACACGGACCTTGATGTTGTGCCGCTGGCTTGCCACCACCAGGGCGTCCAGTTGTCGGGCCATCGCCGAGCGGTCACGCAGCGGTCGGCGCAGGACCGCTTCGTTGAGGATCACGTCGTAGTAGGGCGCCCGGGGCACCGCCCGGGCCAGGAGGCGTTGTCTGCGGAGCCGGACGTCCACCTTGGCCTGCTGCTCCGCATCGCTCATCTGCGGGTGGTCCGTCGCGATGACCTCGGTCATGTACTCGACCGTCTGCAACAGGCCGGGGATCAGGTCGGCCTCGTACTTCCGGATCTTGGTGGCGGCGGCCTCCAGGCCGACGTACAGCTTGAACCAGTCCTTGATCGCCTCCCCGTAGCTGTGCCACCAGCCGTGGGCCTTGGTCTCCCGGGCCAGCGACCGCATGGTCTTGATGGTTTCACGGGACGCGCCATACACCCGGCACATGGCCTCCACGTCGTTCGGGTGCATCGGGACCTGGCCGGTTTCGTACCGCCAGATTCGCGGCGTCGACCATTCCAATTCCTTTGCCGCCGCGGCCACCGTTACGTGCGCGTCTTCGCGAATTTCTCTCAAATACCTGCCGAGTTGCCTACGCGGGACGGTGCTTCCCGAGTCGTCCACGTCATCTCCTTCGCTGTTGTCGCGTAAGGCACCTCATCCCTTGGTTCGCATTCTTCCCCAGAACATTGCGCCAGGCCAGTAGTGAAATGACCATCTTGGATGACCGGCCAAACCCCCGGCGGGTCACGACCGGGGTGGGCGCCTTTCCCCGAAACCTCATCCCGGCGCCCACCCCGGCATCGTCACCATCGGCCAGAGGGAGGATCATGGAATCGATCGATAATGTCCTCGGCGACATCCCACTACCGCCCTACGTCACCGCCGAGGACGTCACCTTCGCGGTCCGGGCGATCAGCGTGCACGCCGCCGAGCAGTGGCCGGGCGGGCCGCGCTGCCGTAACGACCGGGCACCCCACCCGTGCCGGCTGCACCGCTGGGGCCGCCGCGTCCTCGACCAGCGCGGCCTCACCGAACGGCAGATCCGTGCGCTGATCGCCGAACAGGAAGCGCCCCGCCCATGATCTACGTGACCGGCGAGCGGCTACTCCCGCAGCACGTACGCGCAGCCACCTTCGACACCCGTTGGCGCGGCCTCGACCCGGCCCAGGTCGACGACTACCTCAACCGAGTGGCCGACGAGATGGATCGCCTGCACCGTGAACTGACCACCGCCAACACCGAGGCCGAACGGATCCGCCAGGCCCTCCGGCAATGGCAGTCCCGGCAGAGCGCCCATCACCACGGGGAAGCCTCCTACCAGCGAGGGCCACGATGAGCGCGCCTCGCTGGATCATCCACCTGCCCACCACACTGACCAGCCTGGACGAGGTCACCGCCCTCGCCGTCGCCCTCCGCGATTCGCTCGGCCACGTCACCGCCATCGACTTCGGCGAGACCACCCTCAGCGAGGAAGACCGCCAGTTCCTGCGTACCCGAATCTGGTGCGACGCCCCACACGGCGGCCCCGACCGCTGCCGCCTCCCCAACGACCACGACGGCCCCTGCACGACCGCCGACAGCCCGGCCAGCAGCTGACCACGGGCCGCTACGGCTGCTGGCTCCGCTGCCGGGGCATCCGGCGCACCGCGTGCCAGATGGCGAGCGGGATGCTGGCGAGGATCGCCGCCACCGCGATGGCCAGCGCGAAAGTGGTCGCCATGGTCTGGCTCGGCCAGCCCGTCTGGAGCCGGACGAGGTACGGCAGCGGCACCGCAGCCCCGGCGAGCAGGCCGGCGAGACAGGCACCACCGACAGTGACCCCCGTTGGCTCAGGACCGGCGGCAGCAAGCGGTACGGCGACAATTGCCGGGACCAGGGTCAGGCCCACCATCATGCCCAACGGAATGAACAGACCATCGTGTACGCCGGCCGATGCCTCCTCGATGAAGACGGCCATAAGCAGCACGCCGGGTAGGCCGACAACGACCGCCACCGGGGCCACGAACCAGCCGTGCCGCCGGGCCAGTAGCGCGCTGCAACCGATGAAGACCACCAAGCTCCCGACCGCGATCGACAGCGGAACGGCAATTGTCGTACCTATGGTGACGGTCGCCTTTATGGCATTCGGAATTGGCTGCGGGGGATCGTCGTCCCGAGATTCCCTGCCGACGAAGGGGCGCAGCCCGATCCGCTCCCAGTTGCCGGAGGCGTCCCGACGGACCAGGCCGTCACGGCCGTTGGCCACCATGACCACCACGCCCCCGCCCGGTTGGTCCCGCACCACCAGCGCGCGGGACGACAGGTACTCCCGGACATCACCCATGCCCGGATAGGTCATCCCGAGCCGTTGCCGGGCCTCCTCATCGATCTGCCATGCGACGCGCCAGGTCGTCCCGCCGTCCTGACTCTCCTCGACCGCCAGATGGCGCGGCACGATCCGGAAGCAGTGCCGGGGTTCCCGTACCGAGCAGTCCTCTCCCGATGCCGGTGGCGGTCGCCCGTCCCAGAAGTGTTCCTCGTCGGCCTCCGGATGCCATGAGAACGTGAGCCCGTCGTCCTTGGTGTCCCACCAGGAATGGGGCTCTCGCGAGTCCTTGTCAAAGGCGTTGCCGATGCCGACCAGGACCGTACCCCGCCACTCGACGATCGTGACGGCGTCGTCGTAGGCGACGGCGGAGGTGGCCGCGACGCCCAACCCGGCTATCGGCAACACCACCAGTACCGCCATCATCCGCAACCATCGAGCCAGGCCAGGGCGGGCCGCCGCCGCCCGCCACGTCCACCAGGCCAGCCCCAGCGCCGGCAGCGCCAGCAGATCCGTGACATCCGCCAGGATCACCGACGGTCCGTTGACGACGCTCCACGCCGACGAGGCCGCCTCGGCTCCCGCCGGACTGGCCTTCACGGCGGTGAACCCCGCCCCCACCAGGAAGATCGCGATGGCCGCCAGCAGGTCCGCCGGCCCGACCGCAGGATTCCCCGCCGGATCGGACGGGTGACGCCGGGGCCGTTCCGCGCCGCCCTCCACGGCGGCGCGGGCCGCACGGCGCAAGGCCGGCAGCGCGCAGCAGCCGGCCAGCACGAGCGCCACCAGCGGCGGCGCCATGACCAGACCGGCGACATCGCTGAGCTTGCCCGTCAACCAGCCCGGGTACGCCGCCTTCAGCACATGGTCGTTGAGGATCAGCAACGCCGTGGCCGCCACGGTCACCGGATGGATCAGCCAAGTCAGGATCGTGTCGATCGGCCTCTTACCCGAGCGGTCCCCGCCCCCGTCGTGCTCCTGCGACGCCCCCATGCTTCCACCGTCGTGGCCGCGCGTAACACCCCTGTCTCGTCCTCACCTCAAACCCGCATAGATCCCGATGGGTGCCGAGGCCGGTCGCGTGGGTAAACGGTGTCCTCGCCGGTGATCATCAGTCCTCGTTTCGACGCAGTGCTTCGCGGGAGAGGAAGTCCGCCCTGCGGATCACTTCCGGGAGCCGGTACCGCGGGCTCAGGTCGAGCGTCAGGGACGTCGCCTCGTCGAGGCCGGTGCGGTGGCCCACCGACACGAACACCGGCTTGACGTCTGCCTGCGTCCGCAGCACCCGGCCCAGCACGTCATCGCCGTCACACAAGGGCGACCAGTCGCCCCGACGCTTGCCGGGCTGGTCGTACGTCCCGACGAACGGCGTCTTCGCCACCCCGAAGGTGGGCCGCTCCATCACGACGCCCAGGTGGCAGGCCAGCCCGAACCTTCGTGGATGCGCGATGCCGTACCCGTCGCACGCCACCACCTCGGGACGACACCCGAGCTTGCCCAGCGCCTGGAGCACGATCGGCACCTCGCGGAAGGCCAGCAGCCCCGGCACGTACGGGAAGGTCACCTCGCCGTGCACGACGGCCGACTCCACCTCTTCGCCGGTCGTCAGTTCGATGACCACGGCGGCGGCGGTGATGCGCGGCGAGGACTGGTCGTACGACACGTCCACGCCGGCCACCAGCGTCGGGCTGGCGGCCAGGTGAGTGTCCAGGTCAAGCCGCTGCCTCAACTGCTCCTGGAGCCGCTCCGCCTCCGCGACGGAGGTCGGCGGTTCGTGGTGCATTGCGTTGCCGGCTCAGGCCGGACGGTGCAGGACGAAGGTATCCAGGTCCTCGCCGCAGTACCAGTCGCGCAGCAGCAGCCGTTGGGTGGTGACGATCGCCATGGTGCCGGATCGTAACGGCGATCAGCGTCCGCGCAACGGGGTTGTCCTGGACCGGGCGGTCGCAAGGCAGTGGCCCCGACCGGTGTCGACAAGTCGCACCGGCCGGGGCCACAGGATCATTCGATCAGCCGCGGGTCAGCTCACGACCCGTTCCACCACAGGGCGCTGGCGACCTGCGGGTAGAGGCCCTCAGGGTGGGCCCGGAAGAGCGGCTCGGTGCCGAACAGGGTCACGTTCGCACCCTTCGCCACACCGCTGACCACCACGGCGTGGCCGGCGGCGGCCGCCTGACCGCCCCAGTGACCGGCGAGGAAGAAGCCCTCGTCGGCCAGGCGCTGGTCGACCCGTACGCCGTCACCGACCCGGGTGAAGTACTGCGGCGCGTCGACGAACGCGGTCGGCAGCGCGTTACCCGTGATCGGCGAGGCCGGGTTGTTGACCACCTTGACGATGCCGTTCGCGTCGCTGCGTCCGGCCGCGATCGTGACGTCGAGCAGCCCAGCCCGGTCGTTGAACTGCTTGCCGCTGCTGCCCCGGCCCACGACGGTGCCGCCGTTCGCCAGCCACTCGTTGAACGCCGCGGCCTGCGTGGCGTTCAGGCTGAGCGGGTTGAACGACGTCGTGGAGACCAAGAAGGCGTCGAAGTCGTCGAACGACAGGGCCCCGTTGTTGAACGCGGTGTGGGTCACCGAGATCGGGTTGAAGCCCATCTGCTGCAGGGCGAAGATCTCGCCGCCGTTGGCCGACACACCGAGCCGGGTCTTGGCGACCGGCTTGGCCGTCCGCGCCTCCGCCGGGGTGATCTTGGCGAACTCGACACCGTACGCGTCGGCGATCGGGCGTACGACGGACGCGTTGGCCGACACGACGAACGTGCCGTCGGGGGTCCGGGCCAGCTTCACCCCGTCGTTGAGCAGGTGGTTGACGGCGCGGATACCCGCCACCGAGTCGACGACCAGGCCGTACTCCGACCGGTTGCCCGGCGCCACCTCGCCGGTGGCACGGGCCTCGGTAACCGGACGCAGCACCTTCGGGTCGAGGGTGACGTCCTCGGTCACCCGCTCCACCGTCGCGCCCCAGAGGTGACCGTGGCTCCAGGCCGAGATGTCGTACATCGCGTTGAAGTCGTTGGTCACGTCCCGCCCGACATCGAGCAGGGCGCCCGCCAGGCCACGCTTGGCCTGACGCATGTCGACCACGTAGGCGCCGGCCTCGTAGCTCTTGCCGTTCAGCTGGAACGGCCGCCAGGCGCGCTGCACGGTCAGGTCGTTGTCCAGCATGAACTGGACCAGCCGAGCCGCCGCGGTGGCGCTGCGCTGGTCCGCGCCGGCCGGGATGACGTACGCCCGCGGGAAGCCCTGCAGGTGCGTCTTGGCGTTGTCACCACGAGCGAGCGAGAGGGCCAGCGGGTCGTCGATCGGCCGGGTCGCCTCGCCGTCCACGCCGCGCCGGAACCACTCGAGCTGGTTGGCCAGCAGCTCCGTCTGGTTCTGGGTGGCGTAGCCGAGGTTGCCCTTGATCGTGGCCTTCGCGACGGCGGTGTTGATCCGGGTGCGCTCGTGCCGCTCCGCCTCGGCCAGGTTGCCCCGAGGGTTCAGCGGAACCTCGATGGTGTGCCCGATCGTGCCGTGGTACATCGCGTACATCGGGGTGAAGATCGGCGGCCAGTCGTCCCAGCCCTGGGTCCGGTCCCGGAACGGGATGTCGTTGCGCCGGCTGCCGTCCGGGTTCGCGCAGGTGGCGCGGGTCTCGCCGGTAGCGAGGACGGCCTGCTCCATGGCCAGCGCGTTGCGCAGCGCGTGCTTGATGTACAGGTCGTACTCGTAGTTGTCACCGTGCGGACCGGTGGTCGGCTCGATGAGCGTGCAGGACACGTACCCGTGGATGTCCAGCATGGTGAGCGGGCTGTAGCGGACGAGCTGGGCGCGAACCGCGCGGACCTCGGGCTGCGAGGCCGTGATGTAGTCGCGGTTCATGTCGAAGCCGTTCGCGTTGGCCCGCGTCGCCGCGACCCGACCGTCCGGGTTGTTCGTCACGACGAAGGCGATCACGTGACGGTCGAGCATCTTGACGATCTCGGCGTCGTTCGAGAAGGCGAGCTCCTGGAGAACCTGGAGGCTGGCGTCGGTGCCTTCCCACTCGTTGCCGTGGATGTTGTTGTTGATGAACAGCGGGGTGCGCCAGTTGTCGTACCCGCCGGCGGCGAGCTTGGCCTGGGCCGCATGCGGGTCGCTGATCCGCAGGTCCGACAGCTCCTGCCAGTTCTTCCACTCGGCGGCGGTCATCGGCGAGGTCGCCACCACCAGGTGCAGGTCGCGGCCCAGCACGGACTGGCCGATGACCTCCACGCTGATCCGGTTGCTCTGCTGAAGCGCGCGCAGCGCGGCCGGGATCCCGTGGTACGGAATGAGGTTGAGCGGGATGGACGCGTCGGTCAGCTCCACCGGCACGTCCTTGATCACGTCGTTGCGCGGCTTGCCGGGCAGCTTCGCCGACGGCGCCGGCTCGGCGGGCTGCCGGCCCGGAGCGTCGGCGGACCGTCCGCGCTGATCCGACCCGACACCGAACGGCAGGTTGGTGTCGGACTGACCACGCGGCGACCCGACGGCGGCGTCACCGACTTCCGGGTCGGGCGGCGCCGCGGTGGCCGCGGTGGTTGGTCCGAAGAGGAGCCCAGCCGCGAGTAGGGCTATCAGTGGGCGACGAACACGCACGTACATACCTCGATTCGAGGGGGTAGGGCGCCGGCGGCGACTTCTGGTCACGATCATCAGCGCCATGATGATTGGCTGTTCTACCAGCGACGGAAGCGCAAGTCGATAGCCCGTCCCACACGGGAGCGCTTCCCGGCCGATTTACCGAGGGGCAACCGGGCCAAAACGGGTTACCCGCTGGTCAACGCCCGTGCGCCCAGGCACGCCGGCACGTCACCGAGTGGCATGCGCTCACGGGCGGGCGGCGGGGGCGGGCTCGGTCGGGGCGGGCAGTACGAAGGTCTCCACCTCGGTCCCGCCGTACCAGTCGGTGCGGCGCCCGATGTGGGTCATGCCGAGCCGGCCGCAGACCGCCATCGACCGGTCGTTTCCCGGCGTCACCACGGCGTAGACCTGCCGGGTGCCGGTGGCGAACTCACGGGCCAGCACGGCCCGGGCCGCCTCGGTGGCGTAGCCGTGGCCCCAGGAGTCCGGGTGCAGGTGCCAGCCGACCTCGATGTCCTCGGTCGGCGTGCTGCCGTCGGCACCAGGCAGCGGCTTGAGCAACACGCTGCCCGCCACAACCCCGCTGCCGGCCACCTCGATCGCCCAGAGCCCGTACCGACCGGCGTACGGGTCGTACCGCTCCCGCCAGGCGGCCACCCGCTCGGCGGCCTGCCCCGGCTCGGTGAGCCGCCCCGCGCCCCCGCCCAGCCAGCGCATCACCTCGTCGCGCGAGTAGATGTCGTAGATCCGGGCCAGATCTCCCGGCGCATCCGTCCACTCGCGCAACACCAGCCGCTCGGTCGTCTCAACGCTCATGCCCACCGACCCTAACCCCACCCTCAACCCCCCACCGAACAGCGTTGATCATGAAGTTGACGGGGCATCCGGAGATCAAATACCCCGCCAACTTCATGATCAACGGCGGGTGCGGGGGTGGGAGGCGTTAGGGTGCGGGGATGACGGGTGAGGTTCCTGGCCGGGCCGACGTAGTGATCGTCGGGTCGGGGCACAACGGGTTGGTTTCCGCGATCCTGCTGGCCCGCGCGGGGCTGGACGTGCTGGTGCTGGAGGCCGCCGACGTGATCGGCGGAGCCACCCGCACCGAGAACCCCTTCCCCAAGGTGCCCGAGCTGCGCCACTCCACCGGGTCTTACCTGCTCGGGCTGATGCCCCCGGAGCTGCTGGCCGCCCTCGACGTACGCATCCCGGTGCTGCGCCGCGACCCGCATTACTTCCTGCCCACCCCGGGCGGCGCGGGCTCGCCGTACCTGCTGTTCGGCACCGACACCGCAGCCAGCCGCAAGCAGCTCGCCGAGTTCTTCTCCCCCGCCGACGTGGCCGCCGACGACGCGTTGCAGGCCGAGCTGGCCGCGCTGCGCGAGGACCTCGCGCCGGCCTGGCT
>NZ_JBFBAO010000104.1:0-18488 GCF_040682255.1 Micromonospora sp. NPDC051296
CCGCGAACAGGGAAATCACGCACCCGTCCACGGCTCCTGAACGGGCCAAAACTTTCATACCGTCGTTGGTAGATGGCCTCGTCGCGGGCGGTCGCCCGCCACGGCTGAGCGGCGTGCAGCGCGACGCCCAGCTCGGGCGCGCGGCGGTCGAGAGTGACGCACGTGAAGTCGATGCCGCCGTCGGCGGCGCAGTGACTGAGCCAGACGCCGTGCGGGGTCGATGATTTCGGCGGGCAGGGCGGGGCTGCATTGGGCCTGGACGGAGACGCTGATCCACTCGTTCGTCGTTGCGGCGTGCCCGCTCGTGACCACGTCGAAGAGGAGGTAGTCGAGGAACACCTCCGGAAAGTTGATTTCGATGCAGAGTGCAGGCCCAAACCGGTAGCCGCCAATGTCGATAGTGGTGGAGGCGGTGCCGGGAGCGTAGTAGTCGGTGATCTCGCTGTGGGAGAGGTAGCGCTTGTCGTAGTGGTCGACGATGTCGCCTCGGTCGGATAGGGCGTAGGGCTGTTGTGGGGGCGGTGCCCGCTGCTGAGGCGGTGGTTGCTGTGCAGGATGACCCACAGGCCGAGGTCGGCGGCAAGGGGACGGATGACGTCCAGTTCGTGGCGCACGGTTGCCATATCGACGTCCCAGCCTGCATAGCGTTGCCTGCCTTGTCCGTCGTGGCCGGACGGGGCACCTTCGGGGAAGTTCATCAGGCGGGTGTCTTGTGCGTGGGCATGGCGTATCAGGTCGCGGATCGCCGCGCCGTGGACCGCTGGGTCGCAGGTCACCGGCGGCTGCGCTGCAATGATCGTCAGTCTTCCGGCGTGGTCGATCCCGGCATCTGTGTGGGCGCTGCTGGTCATCGGTACTTCCTCCGGGAAGGGGCCTGCGGCGTGGCGCGTCGGTGGCGGGCATTGGGGGGTTGTCTCGATTCGAGGCCTGACCGGGAGTGGGTTATCAGAGGTCGAGTTGGTAGGGGAGGCAGCCGCCTCGGGGCAGCGGCGCGGTGGGCTGGCCGGTCACCAGCTCAAGGTGCGAGTGGGGAAGGCCCGACGACAGTGTTGCCGTGCGGCGTGGGTCCGTGTGCGGCGTCAAGGAGCCACGGCTGCGGCGGCGGCTGTTTGGTCGGTTCGCGGGCGCAGCGGTGGCAGCGTCGTGGGCAAGGCGTCTGCGGTGTGGCGCTGGTGAGGCCGCTGGCGTGCAGGATGGTGGCGACAGTCTGCTCGAAGGTGCTCGTCTCGGGGATGACCGTCTCGCCGGGAAAGCCAAGCAGGTCGCGGTGGCTGTACCACTGGCGCATCTCGTTGGCGGTAAACGGGATGGGCTCGGATCGGCTGAGGTGGCGGCGGACAGTCTCTTCGAAAGACACATCGATATAGAAGACGGCGACCGGCCCACGGTGGTTGTTGATGAGCTGATATAACGCCTCGGCGTACCGTTCGGTGTGCAGGATGCCTTCCAGGATGACGTGGTAGCCCAGGTCGAGGGCAGTGCGCGCGGTGGCGGTGATGAACGCCGGTGCGACCGGGTCGATGTGAGCGCTGTCGTGTTCCCTGAGAACAGTTCGGCGCAGGTAGTCCTGCTCCAGCAGGGCGACCCCACGCCCATAGCGGCGGCGAGCCTCCCGGGCGGCGGTTGTCTTCCCGCTGCCCGAGTTTCCGCGCACGATCACGAGGGCGGGGTCGGTGCTCATGTGGGGCTTCCGGGGGTGGTCCAGGTGATCGCGGTGGTGGTGTGGTGGCGGGCGGCGAGTAGGCACGGCTGTTGGGTGAGTGGCGGGATCGTCCCGTTCGGGTAGACGGCGATGTGTGGGCCGGGGCCGTGGCGGTGGTGGCGGTCCCAGGCGGTGATGAGGTCGAGCATGTGTTGGGTGAGCGGGGCGGCGTGGGGTCCGTAGCCGCGGGCGCCGAACTGCCAGGTGGTGTCGTCGAGTTTGCGGATGGTCAGGTAGGCGATGCTGTCGCTGGTGAGGAGGGCGGGGCAGGCGACCCAGTTCTGCGGGTTCATGTCCGCCGCGCGGTGGCGGTCGGCGGCGAGTAGCCCGCAGGGGTGGGGTTGGCTGGCCAGCCACAGATACAGCGAGTCGAAGGGTGTCGCGGGCGGAGTGGTCACCGGCGACCAGGCGTCAACCGGTGTCCCGTTCAGGGCGGCGGTCAGGGCGCCGAAATCCAGGGCCCGGGTATCGAGGTCGTCGACGCGTAGGGTGACGTCATCGCCGCGCAGGGATTGCCGGTTGGCGGGGTGGGCGCTGGCGCCTTGCATGGGTACGAAGCCGCAGACGAACGCGTCGGTGGCGGTGAAGTGCTCGTTGTCGCGGGTGAGGGTGAGGCATCGAGTGTTGCCGCGCATCCGTAGTGGCACGACGAGGGCACCGTCGGGGGCGAGTTGGTCGGTCCAGGCGGGTGGGATGTCGCTGGCTTCGACGGTGACAAGGATCGCGTCGTACGGTGCGGCGGCGGGACAGCCGTTCTCCGCGTCCGCCGTGGCGACCTGGACGTGCGGGTAGCCGGCGGTGTCAAGGGCGCGGCGGGCGTGAGCTATGATGTCGGGGTCGATGTCGATGCTGGTGACCCTCCCGTACGGGCCGACAACCTCGGCGATCAGCGCGGCGTTGTAGCCCCCGGAGCCGATCTCCAGCACTCGCGCGCCGGGGCGTAGGCGGGCGGCGTGCAGCATCACGGCTTGCAGCCACGGCGCGGAGATCGAACTCGTCGCGCGTCCATCCGGGCCGCGTTTGGTGATGACCACGTCATCGGCGTACGCGGCGTCGACGCTGACACCGTCGGGCGCGAAAAGATGTCGTGGCACCCGGCGAAACGCCGCCTCCACCGATGGTGACGTGATCCCACCGTCGGCGAGTAGCCGGTCGACGAGCCGGGCACGAGCCTCGTCGGCAGGACTGGTGTCGAGCGCGGAACCAGCCATGATCTGACCTCCATCGGTGGGCGTCAGCGCGGGGATGCGCGCGGCGACGATATCGGGCGCATGCGACAAATTGGGTAGATCGCTGGATCCTGCACAGCCACTTCTGCCCTGGAAAGCATCGGGGCTTCGCTGAGCGGCCTCTCGACCGGCCTGGGTCCTCGTCTCAGGCGGTGCTTGAGTAGGCGACGTTGCGTAGGCTCTGCTGGCCCAGCCGCACTCTCGGCTTTGGCCGTGGGCCGATAAGCGGACGTCTATGACTCCCACTCGGAGTTCCTTGAGGCGGGCTGAGCGGAGCCGCCGCTCAGTCAAGCCAGCAGAGTGTTGCGATGTAGGTCCGCACCGTCGCACGCACCTCGGACCCTCGGTCGGGAACTACGCACCATGGTGGGTTGACATGCTCCGGAGAGCGTCGAGAGTCGCCAGGCAGTTTTGATTGACTGGGGCGGAAGGGTCTAGCCGCTGCGCTGGCAGTCCGGGCAAATCTGACTCGGCGTCCATCGCCTCCGAGAATGCTTGTAGGTACTTCCGGTATCTCGGCGTCACGGTCTGAGACGATTCGATGCGCGGCAAGGCGACATCGAGTGCTGCACCGGCGCTGAGTTCGACCGCCATGCAGGACTGGGCGACCTGGAGTACTCGGACAGCGTCGGCGAGAAGTGCCCGGACGGGTCCAAGCTCTCCGCATTGCTCTCCGGCGTGCGCGCAGGCGGAGGCGTAGACGGTCTTCGGCCCCCGGTCAACCAGATGCACGTGAGGTTGCCCTTCGTTCTCCCCACGGAGATTGTTGACCCGGTCGGCCATCGCGGTCACGAGTGCTACGGCAACGTTCAGTCCGCTGTTGCTCGTCACCCAGGGGCCGAACTGTTCGGGGGCGGTGATGGGTGCGAGGTATCGCCAGAGCGGCTCTGCGATGTATGCCTGTGTGCCGGCGTAGGTGAGTGCGTCGGCGAGGTGCCGGATGAGGGTGGACTTTCCGCTGCCATCGATCCCGTCGACGAAGAGGATCATGGCTGGACGGGCTCTTCAACGAGTCGTTGTGCTGCCATGAGGGCGTTCGGTACGTGCGCGGCGAGCCGTTCTGCCGGTTCGATTTCGCTGGCGCCGGCACGGCGGTAGGCGTCGTAGTCGCTCAGCAGCGTGCTCAGCTGACCGTCGGAGTTACGCAGGGCTTCCGCCACCTCGGGAAGCCGTAGGGACGCGTTCGGATCCCGGTGCGTGACTAGCAGTCGGGCGGCGTTCGACAGTACGGACAGAACCCGGCGCGCGTCCTCGCGTCCGGATGCGGGATCGCGGCCCGAGGTGGGACGGACGAGGGCGAATTCGCGCAGCGCGGCAATGTCGCCGGCGAGATCAGTGACTTCCGCGGTGACGGTGGATGCGGGGGCGAGGCCTGTGATCACGGCGGTGTCGAGCCCGACTCGGCGCAGCACAGCACGCATCTTCATGTCGTACAGGTCGCCGCGTTGGCGAGCGTCGCGTCCGTGGGCGTCGGCCAGGCGCAGCGACGCCCGCTGACCGTAGCGGCGCGAGACCTTGGCGACGGTCTCGTCGAGCTTCGTCGCCGCTGGTGAAGTCGCGGGCAGGTTCCAGGCGACGAAGTCGACATCGCTCCAGCCGTCGACGAAGTCGCCGCGTGCGGCGGATCCGCACAGCCCTACCCCGGCTTCCGGGTACCCGGCGAGGGCGGCCTGAGCCTCTGCTGCCACCTGGGTGACCAGGTGGCTGAGGTCTTGGCTGAACGGCAAGGGCCGGGCGGCGCGCCACGCGATCACGGCGAGAGCACGATCAAGTACCTGCTGGAACTGGGCGTGACTGGCAGCCTGTCGAGCGGCGGGGGCGTCGAGCCAGCGGGCTTCGACGAAGCCTTCGTCTTCGGCCGGGGTGGTGGCGGTGGTCGTAGCCGTGAAGAGGAACCAGTCGACGGTCTTCGCAGCGGGTGCGCCGTCGTTGTCGGTGAACGTGTACGCCTCCTGCCCGAGGTACGCGCTGAAGTGCGTGTCGGCCAGGCCGGCTTCCTCGGCCACTTCCCGCTGGGCTGCCCGAAGCGGTGCTTCGCCCCGTTCCAGGCGGCCTTTCGGAGCGACGGTCTGTCGTTCGCCGGTCTTGCGGACCTGATCGAGGAGCAGGAAATCCGGGGCACTCAGGCTGCCGGTCGTGACGACGGCACCGGCGGAGGCGTATCGACGGATCATGGCGTGGTGCCTCCCGGGGCTGTCTGGATGGAGTCGAACGCGTCGCGCAGACGAGTCCTGAAGGTGACGATGTCGGCGCTGTTGTCGATCCAGTGGTCGGTGATGACGCGCCAGGTGGGGAGCTGTTCGTGTACTCGCTTGCGGTCGTCCTTGCTGCGGATTATTCGCCGAGCCTGAGCGGCACTTATCCCTCTTGCCTCGGCCAGGCGCCTGACTCGTACGGGCAGCGGTGCGGTGATGAACATGATCGCGCATCGCGCTGGCCACGTCCGCTTCACGGTGGTGGCGAGGGCGACGTCAATGAAGCTTTCGACTGCCAGCGGCGTTTCGCCGCTGCTTTCGAGCAATTTGGCGATGAACTCGTCATGCTCGAAACCCTCCCGCGTCCGCACGCCCTCGTGGTACGTCTCCCGTCCCGAGGCGAGTCGTACAAGGACTGTCCGGATTTTGACCCGATGGGCGCCCAGCGCGGCCAGGTACTCGCCGGCGCTCGATTTTCCCGCCTCGCTGGTGCCGGCAAGCAGCAACATCGGGGGAGTGGTATGGGGTGGTCGCATCAGTTTGCTTCCGCTATCCGGCGAATCGCCGATGTGACGCTCGCGGGCAGATCATGTGGTCGGCCGATGCCGAGGCGGATGATCGGAACAGTGGCCAGCATGTCGAGGGTTCTCTCGTCCCGGCTGGCTCCGTCGAGGCTGTCACCGATGTTGACATCGTCAGGCGAGGAGAAGATAGAGACGTGATCGAGCCTTGGGTCGCGCAGCTTGGCTTCATGATCGGTCACGGCGGCACGCAGTAGGTTACGGCCTGCGAGGCCAGCTGACTCGCGTAACTCGCCCGCTCGAAGGCCGTGATCCGGAATGACGATGAGGGTCAGCGGCACTGGCCGGCTCTCGTTCAGCGCTGCAGCGGGAAGATCCTCTGGATAGAGGAGACGCGTGGCGGCGCGGGGAACCAGCAGAGGTGCCATGTCGGCTCGTAGATGCCAGGGCAGAGTGGGCATCGGCACGACGCAGGGCTGACCACCGCGAAAGACGGTGAAGGCGAACTCGTCGACAATGAGACTGCCTCCACGCGCGGCGATGCCTAACGCCAGAGAGGTCTTGCCCTGGCCGCGGCCGCCGTCCAGCACTCCGATGGCGGACCTTCCCCCGTCGGTGGTCACCGCGCTGCCGTGCAGAAGTGCCAGCTCCCCACCGCTCATGGCCGCCATGGACCGAGCCGCAGCCTGCAGTGTCCCGATCTCCAAGGTGGCCTGACAGCCGGACCCAGTCGCAGCGAGTTCGAGCAGGACTTCACCAACGTGCGGGTTGACGGTCAACCGGGTCCGCCGCCCACCGCGCACGTGCATGACCTGGGTCGCCACCGTCGTCGTGTGGTCTTCAAGGGTGAGCCGGGCGACGAAATGCCGCAGCGACGGAGGCGCCGACTCCGCGAGGCGCATCTCCAGCGCGCGGTTGTCGATTCTCAGAAGTCTCATCGTTACTCCGGAGGCTTGCGGAGGACAAGCCACATGGAGTACCGACGGTGCCTGCCGCGTAACGGGGGCGACGGTGTCGAGAGGACACCGTCATCGGAGGTCACCGTCGCGTGCTTCCGGATGCCGCAGGCCGCCGTGAGGAGGTACAGCTCGCGAGAGGTGGTGAGGTGGGCAAAGCCGGGAGACGCAGCGCTGGCCTTGTTGGCGAGATAGATGATGTCGCGGGCGGGCAACGGCCGTGACCCGGTGCGACCCTGGCCATGCCATCGGGCGGCGCGTGCAGACAGATCCAGGATGTTGGCAATGCGGACAAGCCAGAACCTGCCGGCGTAGTGCCAGTTGAACGTCTCCACGAGGACGGTGCCGCCCGGGGCGCACACCCGCCACAGTTCGCTCAGGGCCTCCAATCGCTCCGCCTCGGTTGCCAGCGCGTTGAACGAGAAGCGGAGACACCACACCTGGTCGAAGCTGTCGGCTGGTAGCGGTAGTGCATTCATGCTGCCGTGCACGAAAGTGCCGTTCGGGCATCCGGCACGGGCCGCGGCCAAGGCCGCCTCGTTGATGTCGACGCCGACGATGCTGCCGCCGAGACGGCTGATCGCCCGTGTCACGCGACCTGCGCCGCACCCTACGTCGAGGATCCGCGTGCCGACGCCGAACTTGTGGTAGAGCCTCTCTTCACACCGGCGTAGCGGTGCGGTGCTGTAGAACGACGTCTCACCCGCGTAGTGCACCTGGTTCAACGCGCGGATCATGGCGCCGTAGTCGATCTCAGTGACTCCGCCGTGGGTTGTCGTCATTCTCCAACCCTCACTGCCATAGTCGCCGGATTGAATGCTGGAGATGCGGACGGAATGGTTGTCCGCATGCCCCGTTTCCACGGGCGTCCGTACCCTCATCGACGCGCGCATGGTCGATGGTGGTTGCGCCCCACTGGTCGGCGAGTGACCCTATGCGTGCGTGATGTCTGCGTGGCTTGATGGTGATCGGAAACAACGGCCTGAGGAGGCGGTGTCATGGGCCAGACCCCGCGAGAACTCGAGCCGTCCCTGTCCGAGCGCCACTTCTTCGGCGCTGAGCTACGTCGGTTGCGGGAGCAGGCCAACCTTTCGCAGGCACGGCTGGGCGCCATGATCCGCTTCAGTGCCGACCTAGTTCGTCGGGTCGAGACGGCAGACCGTTTCCCGTCTCGGGAGTTCGTCGAGGCCTGCGACAAGGCGATGGCGACTGACGGTGCCTTGATGCGGCTGCTACCGCTGCTCGAGAAGAGGCGGAACAGGGAGGGCAAGCCTGCAACCGCCTCGCCGGGCAGCCAAATCGGTGTCAGCAGCCTCGTGCCGTCGCCAGCGTCGGCGTCGTTGGCTGACATGGTCATCCGGGTTCCGTTCCAGCCAGGTGTCCTCGACCGCGCTGCCCTGGACTGGCTGAACACTCCGGCCGCTCACCCTCGGCCCGTGACCCAACGATCCAGTTCGCCTGACGGGGTCACCGAGGAGACGCTCTTCTCCGCCGAGACCGCCCTCGCGATGTTTCGGCAGCTGGACCACACCCACGGCGCCGGACGAGTCCATGCCCAGGTGCAGCGATACGTCGAAGGCGAGCTGAACCGGCTGCTCGCGAACAGCCCCGCCTCGGAGGCCATCGGCCGGCGCCTCTACACGCTCGCGGCGGGGTTCTTCGAGCTGTGCGGCTACCAGGCCGTTGACACCGGCGCCCATGGTCTCGCCCAGCGCCGCTACCTACGCGCACTGAGGCTGACACAGGCCGCCGACGACCGCCTCTACGGCAGCTACCTGCTCGCCGTCAACATCGGCCACCTGGCGCTGCACTGCGGTTACGCCGAACCGGCGCTACGGATGACGCTCACGGCGGTAAGAGGAAGTGAAACCCAGGCGACGCCAGCCGTGTGTGCCGCACTGCACGCCGTGGTAGCACGCGCGCACGCCCGCCTCGGACACGAACGCGACTGCCTGGCCCACCTCGACGTCGCAGAGAGGCAACTGGGCCACAGCAGGCCCGATGATGAACCGACCTGGATCCGCTACCTCACCCCGGCGTATTTGGCTGATGAGATCGCGCACTGCTTTCACGATTTGGGCAGACCACAGCAAACCCAACGGCACCTGAGTGACGCTCTCGCCGCGCTGAGCCCCACCCACGTCCGCCGAGTCGCTATCGACACCGCACTCCTGGCGTCGTCGCTGGCTGCCGCCGGACACATCGATGAAGCGTGCGCGACCGCTCGGGAAGCGGTGGATCACGCCGCGAGGACCTCCTCGCACCGCTGCTTGCAGCGCATCGTCGAGGTGCAGGCCGACCTTGAGCCCTACCGGTGCGAACCGGAGGTTCGCGAGTTCGGCGAGTACGTCCGGCATCAGCTGCCGCTAGCAGCGGTGTGAATCGTTCGCCGCGGCCGTCATCACCGCGCGGTAGTGAGCCAGTTCCGCCTCCAACGCCGTGCCCGCCTCTGCAGACGTCGCCACGTAGTGACCGACATCGGGAAGAAGCAGCAGTTGGTGGGGCACATCGCGAGCCGCCAACTGGCCGGCGAGTACTCGGACGTCCTCGACCACGGCCACGTCATCGGCGGTGCCGTGAATGAACAGCACAGGTCGTTGGACGGCGGCGGCCCGGACCCGTCCGGCACCGCCGCGCAGCCGCAGGGCATGTGCACGCTGGAACCGTGGCACAGTCTCTGCCCACCGATCTGGATCGACGATCGCTGACACGGCAGTGGCAGCGGCGAACGGGCCATTCTGCGCAACCGCGTGCAGCGCGGTGTATCCCCCAGCGCTGGCGCCACGAACGAAAATCCGGCCCGGTATCGCCCGTCCTGCCGACAAGAGGTGGGTCGCCACTGTCGTGCAGTCATCGACGTCATCCAAACCCCACCGGCCATACAGGGATTCGCGAAAGGCGCGGCCGTAGCCGGTGCTGCCGAGGTAGTCGACGTCTACGACGGCGAACCCTCGGCTGGTGAAGAATTGCGCCTGCCAGTCCAGGCGTAGCAGGCAGGAGGCGGTCGGCCCAGGGTGGGCCCGAACGATCACGGGTGCCCGCCAGTCCGCCGTCGAGCCCGTCGGCGGATACACGAGGGCCAACACCTCGCGGCCACCTGCAGCCTGGACCCGTAGCTCCGTTGGCGTCGACACCGGGGCTCCGGAGAGTGCGGCGTGCTCTGATTTTGCGAGCACCTCCACCCGCGGATTGCCATCAGCCAGGTGCACCAACGCGACCTGCGGCGCAGCCGTCGGCGACGAGCCGATCAAACCGACGGTCGTTCCTTGCGCGGCCAGGTAGGGCTTGATCGATGTGTACGGGAGATCGACAGGGCAAACCGAGCCCCGAGGGTCGATGACGACCAGTCGGTGCCGAGGGCCTTCCTGTACCGCCACGACGATCCGTCCATCGTCAAGAAAGTCATAGGACGCGTAGCCCAGTTCCCACGGCTCCGCGGCGCACTCACCCGCGATAGGCGCCACCGCCTCGACGTTGTGGCCATCCCACCGGAACAGGTTCCACCAGCCGCCGCGATCCGACACGAAGTACAACGCTCCGTCGGGCCCCCACCTGGGCTCAACCACCGACTCGCCCCGGCCGCCGGCAACCTTTACCGGGCTCTCGATGTGCCCCTGAGGCGAATACGAGGCGACCCACAGCTCACAGGCGTCCCAGGGCATGTCGCGCTCGCCCCAAGCGGACCAGGCCAACAAGCCCGGCCCCGGTCGAGGCGCACTCAGGAAAGCCCTGTTCGCGACGAGAGTGCGCAGCCGCGGTGAGCCGGTGAGCGGCACCGCAACCAGTTCGTCTCCACGCTCTGTCTCCCGCACCGCTAGCAGCTCACCGTCGCCGACGGTCAGGTCTCCCACCGATACCGGACTGACCAGTCCGAGTTCGTCGCTATGACGACGACTCCGGTAAAGGCCACCTGCACCGACGCACCAATGGGCCCCCTGCGCGACAGCGAACGATCCGCCACCGTATGCGTGAACGTCGTTGGTGACGTCGAAACCTTCGGGGCTGATGTCACGCGTGCCCTCGTCCCGTCTCCAGCGGGTCAGAGTCGCGACACCACCGGCGTCGGGACGAGTCTCCAGCCAATACAGCGAGCCGTCCAAGGCGCGGAGCTGGTCATAGCTCACAGAGGCGCGGATGGCGTCCGCCACCGAGACCGCGGCGATGCTATCCGCCAATCTCACGGGCGCCTCCCTGAACAAACTCTGTGCCGTAGCCACCGCCAGCGGCCCTCGTCAACCGGCGTCCGCGTGGCGACGGACACCAGAGGCTCCCGAGGCCCCCGCATTGCGGACCTCATGCGAGACCTCGCGTGGGGCCGACTGTACGCCCAAACCCTCCAGCCCTTCCGCTTAGTGCCCTGTCCCAGCTGCCCATCGGTCGGGCCCCTACTTGGACCGCAACTTTGATGCGGACAACTGCCTCCGTCCGCATTGCCGGTATCGACCGCGCATTCAATCCGAGCGACCATTCCCCAGGCGGATGGGTTACTCGGTCATCGATGCTCGGCTGAAAGATCGCGAGCTTCTGACCGGGCGCGACGCAATTAGAGGGGTTAGCGCGGGATGGCTATCGCCAGGGCACTAGCCCGGCACCTGCGGGTTCCGGGACTGGCTTTATCTGCTGGCGGTCGCCGTCTGTCAGCAGCTACTTGCATTTCGTTGAAGGAGGCGCGTTCCTCATGCCGTCCGCAGTAATCCGTCCGACCGCCTCGCGCCTGATATTCGGGCAAAAGTTGGGGCGCTGGCTAGCTACTCGGGCAGCCGCCGCGTGGACTCGTGCCCCGTCATGGACGCGCGAGGGGGCCACGCGGTCCGGCGCGAGTGGCGCAACGGCAGCTCTGAGCACGGAAGGGCGGTGGCCGTGCTCGCCACATGGAGGTATAGCAGTGCGTGTCAAATGGTTCGTCCCCGCCAGGGAGCAACCGTTCAACCCGTTCGGTATCGACCGCGAGGGCTCGGCCACGCGTTACGCCGGCCGTGGAGGATCCGTGCTCGGTGGCCAGGGCGGCGATGACGGCGTATCGCCAACCGACCTGGCCCGGCGCAATCGAGCGTTCTGGGCGAACCTCGGCCCGCCGGCCCCGGCCAGGGGCCGTCGCTGCTGGTGGCGGCTGCGGGGGCGTGGGCGTGTATAGCAGCCGTCAGCCGCTGCCCGGGGTAGCGGCGGGCACGCCGATGCGGCTCCAACCGGATGAATGGTCGTACGGCCGTGATCTCACCCCCGGCACGGCGGTGGCCGTCACGGTGGTAAGCGTCCGTGATCTGCCGAACCGTGGCGACGAGTGGGTGTGGGTGCTGGGCCACCGGCCCGAGTGCGAGTACCCGCACGTCGACCGGCATCCGCCGTGCATGGAGGTACGGGTCGCCATCGCGGCGCTACGCCGTCAGGTGTCCGCGTCCTGACCGAGGAAGGCGATCGCCCGGTAGATCGCTTCGAGTCCGCGCGTAACACGGTGCTTCAGCACCGCGACGGCGGCACCTGCTTCCACTGCCAGGACGACGGATGCGGGCAACACGCCTGGGCGGTTGAGGAACTCGCTCGCCATCCGGGTGGCCGTGTGCTTCTCCGGCAGCTCGGTCTTTCGACCCCCGTTGACCCATCGATTCAGGAAGGCCAGCCGCGGTGAACCCCACACCTCACGGCGCCGCCGACGAACACATCCCGCCCGTACGTGAGTACGCCGAACTGGTGGAGCCGACCCGGCCGGTACGGGCCGTCGGTAGTGCCGCCGCGCACACCAGCACCCGTCTTGCGGACGAGTTCTTCTACCTGGCGCACGACGACCAGACCGGCCGCCCCCGCCTGTTCGACTCCGCGACGGCCCACGGCCTGGCCGCCGCGTTGCTGGCCGAGCTGTACGGGGAAGGCCGGATCACCTTCAAGGGCCGGCACGTGCGGGTGACCAACGCCTTCCCGCCGAAGGATTGGCTGCAGCATCTGGTCCTCGACCGGCTGGTCGCCGAACCGCGCCATACCGCGACCCGGACGTGGTTGGCGTTTCTCGGTACGACCGCCTACGAGCAGGTGGCCACCCGCATGTGGCAGCTCGGACTCCTCCAAACCCACCAGGTTGGCCGGCTGTGGCGCCAACGCACTGTCTACGTCCCCACTGACATGAACACCGCCGCCTGGTCGTGGGCTCGGCTGTCCTTCCAACTCCGCAACTACCAGCAGCTCAACGCTTTCGACACGGCCCTCGCTGGTCTGGCGATGCACACCCAGCTCGATCCGATCCTGCTCGACGGCACACCCCTCGCCGTCCGCGCGTTTCTGCGTCAGCAGGTCGAGCAGGCGCACCCGCCGCTGCGGGATCTCCTGGCTGATCTTGGTGCCGTCGTCGGCGGTGCCGTGCTGAGCCACCGCACCACCTGAACCACCGCGCCTGCTGAGCGCGGCCCATCCCCACCACCCCTTTCGCTGAGAGAGAGCCGATGCCTCACTCGAAACCTGACACCGTGTCCGCCGTCCTCGCGCGTGGGCGGCTCGGCATCCCGTCGGTGGTGTTTTTCGTCATCGCCGCCGCCGCACCGCTCACCGTCGTCGCGGGCGGCGCGACCACCGGCTACGCGGTCACCGGCGTGACTGGCATCCCCGTGTCCTACCTGGTCGTCGCGGCCGTGCTCGCCCTGTTCGCGGTCGGCTACGTGGCCATGTCCCGGCGGATCGTCAACGCGGGTGCCTTCTACACGTACGTCACCCGTGGCCTCGGCCGCCCGGCGGGTGTCGGCGCCGCCATGGTCGCGCTGCTGGCCTATAACGCGATGCAGATCGGGCTCTACGGCGGGGCCGGCGCCGTCACGGCCCAGTTCCTGAACGACCGGTACGGTTTCGCCCTCACCTGGTGGATGTGCGCCCTCGCCGTGTGGGCCGTCGTCGCGGTGCTCGGGGTCGCCCGGATCGACCTCAACGGGCGCGTTCTCGCCGTGGTGCTCGTCGCCGAATGCGCTGTCGCGCTGATCTTCGATGCCGTCATGGTGACCCACCCGGCCGACGGTCAGGTCAGCTTCGACACCCTTGCCCCGTCGCACGTGTTCGCCGCCGGTATCGGCGCGGCGCTGGTCACCGCGATCACCGGGTTCGTCGGCTTCGAAGGAACCGTCGTGTTCTCCGAGGAGACGAAGGACCCGAAGCGCACCATCGCCCGCGCCACGTACATCGCAGTGGCCGTGACCGGCCTGCTGTATGGGCTGTCGGCCTGGGCGATGTCCGTGGCCACGGGCCCGGACCGCATCGTGGAGGCCGCGCGTACCGACGGCACTGATTTGATCTTCAACCTGGTGTCCCCGTACCTGGCCGACAGCATCATCACCGTCGCCCGGATCCTGTTCATCACCAGTCTGTTCGCCGCGCTGCTCAGCTTTCACCACACGGTGGCCCGGTACCTGTTCGCGCTCGGCCGGGAACGGGTGCTGCCCGCCGTGTTCGGCCGCACCAGCCGCCGCACGGGCGCACCCAAGGTCGGCTCTCTCGTCCAGAGCGGCCTCGCGCTCGCCGTGCTCGTCGGCTACGCCCTCGCCGGGGCGGACCCGATCGTGCACCTGTTCTTCTGGATCACCGTCACCGGCGGCCTCGGCGTGCTGATCCTGATGACCGTCACCTCCGCCGCTGTGATCGGCTTCTTCGCTCGAACCACCCACGCCGAAGGACCGTGGCGGTCGCTGATAGCGCCCCTTGGTGCCACGCTCGCGCTGGGCGGGATCCTCACCGTCACGCTGCGCGAGTTCGACACCCTGCTCGGCGTCGCACCCGACTCGCCGCTGCGCTGGGCGTTTCCCGCCGCCTACGCCGCTGCGGCACTGCTCGGCATTGGGTGGGCGCTGGTCCTGCGCGCCACTAACCCCGACGTCTACGCGGCCGTCGGCTTGGGCGCGGACAGCGACACCGGGCCCCTGCGCGCCCCCGACACCGTTCGCCAACCAGCCTGACCATCCAGGAGATGTCGTGAACAACAGCGTCACCGTCCGGCCCGCGACGCGCACCGACGCCGGCCCGCTGATCGCCGTACTCGCCGAAGCGTTCCACGAAGGACCCCTCGCCGACTGGCTCATCCCCGATCCCGACGACCGCCGCACCGTCTACTACCGCTACTTCCGCGACGCCCTCCACCATGGCCTGCAACACGGCGAGGTCTACACCACCGGCGACCAGTCCGCCGTCGGCATCTGGTATCCCCGCCTCGAACCCCTCCAGGCCAGCAGCTCCGAGGAACGACTCAACGCGCTGGAGGCCATCGCCGGCACCTACGCGCCGAAGTTCATGCTCCTGGAAGAGATGTTCGACGCCTTCCACCCCGAGGAGCCACACCACTACCTCGCCTACCTCGCCGTCGACCCGCAACACCATAACCGCGGCATCGGCGCCGCCCTGCTCACCGACCACCACCGCCGCCTCGACCAGTTCGGCCTGCCCGCGTACCTGGAAGCCAGCAACATGCGCAACCGGCGCTTCTACCTCCGCCACGACTACACCGCCGGCCCCACCATCGTCCTGCCCACGGACGGGCCGATCATCTGGCGCATGTGGCGCGGCGCCCCGCATGCCAACGGCCGAACCCCGTTCCCACCCACCAGAGCACACCAGCCGACCTGGTGAACCCCGCCGCTGTGGCCGCGCCCATCCGGCCCGCGCAACCCGCGGGAGGCAGGGGCCGGATGGGTGGAGGCTTATTCGTCCGGCGGCTTCAGCGTCTGCCCAGGTGACCGCTTGGCGAGGCGTCGGACGGATCGGGCTCTAGCGGTGATCCGCCGCCAGAGGGGAAGTCGTCGGTCCTGTCCTGGCACGCCGACGCCGAGGTGATCACGGATGCGTTGGAGGTCGTCGTCGCTGACCGGGTCGGTGTCGGAGATGGCGACGTCGGCCTCCGACGCGCGGGATTTCTCTGGGGCCTTGGCGCTGCCGACGTACCGGGGCTCGCGCAGGACAATGCGGTTCCACTGTTGTTCCCATCGCGCGAGGTCGGCTGTTTCGCCACCGCATTGACCGACGATGGACAGCACCACGGGCAGGGTCGGCTCGGCGCGACCGGTGAGCAACTCCCATTCGGGGGTGCCCGAGCGCTCTGCGTTCCACGCGGTGGATTTCTGCCGCCAGCTCCTGATGTCCATGCGTTTGTCGGCTATGAGGTCCAGCAGCGCCGCGATGATGTCGTGGACCGTCTTCGCCTTGGTGAGGCTGTGGGGGCATGCCAGGAGCGGCTCGGTACGGGTGAAGGTGACGACGGCCTGCTCGTCGTCGGCGGCGACCCGCGGCGCGAGCACGACCGTCTCGACTTTCGGCAGTTGCGCCGAAACGTCGCCCGACGTGGGGGTGGGCGTGTTGCCTCGCTCGCGGTGGAGCTGCTTGGCGATCTTGTGCAGAGTGCGGCACTGGCTGCGGTCCTCCTCGGTGACCACGCCTCCGCACAGTTCCACCGCCCGCAGGAACTGCTCCACGCAGGGCCAGCCGCGGTAGGTGCCGTCGGCCATCGTGGACAGCGTGTTTGGTTTGACGTGGACCTGCTTGGCCATGCGGGCGTACGGGATATCTCCCTTGAGCGCGCGCAGCTTCAAGGCCAGCTGCTTGGCCGGTTTGCGGTCGCTGATCGGCTTCATGCGTCGCCCCATTGCGACTACCCCTGGTCAAGCCTGCGGCGGCAGGGCCGCCAGATACGAGCGGAGAGTGCGGCTGGGTAGCATCGCCGAGCGGGTCGCCTGCACGGCGACACCGGTGACCGCCGCCGATGTCAGAACGCACGCCTCCACCGCGAAGCCGAGCAGGAGCATGGCCAGAGCCAGTCCGTAGGTGCCCAGGACGAGCAGCACCACGATCAGCGTGCGGTTGTGCCGAGCTCGGCCGTCGAGGTGAGGTAGACAGGTGCCAGCGGCCACGACAGGGTCCTTTTCACGAGAGGACGCCCCGAGGCTCATATGAGCCTCGGGGCGCCCGAGCGGGTTCAGGCTGGCGGCGGCCTTGGTTGGATCGCGAGCCGACTGTCACCAGCTCCACGCTCGGCCGTACGCCTGTCTGAAGCCTATGCACTCACTGCGTCAGACCCGCGCATCTGCGCTGTCCAGAATGGTCAAAGATTTTTCAATTGATCTAGGAGATTGATCAACTCGTCCCCTGAGGGTCTCGCCCGGCAGTCAGCCGATCGGCGTGAAATTTGTCAAAATCCTCCGCGTGGTGTGGCGGTTACCGCTACCGACGCGTTGTACTTGTCATATCGCCCGCCGATGCAACCGAACAACTACGTTCGGTGAGATTGTGGGCCGGTTGCTCCCCGACTCGGTCCGAAAGGGTTCAGGCGAGCGGGGTGGGGGTCTCCCGCTGTCACGGAAGACCCCCTGAAGTCCGCCGCTCGGCGGTGGGGGCACTAACCGCCCCCGCCGCCAGCGGCGGACGGGAGTGAGGCCGTCAGCTCCCAGGAGCTCGCAGCCCCTCATAGTGCTGGCACTCTACTTTGCGCAGTCAAACGATCGCCACAGCGTAATAATTCATGTTCAGGCTCGGAAACCGCTGAACCCGGTCGCCCCGACTCGCGATATCCCATACGCCCGGCGTATCGCATACTGACAGTCAGAGCGTGTTTGAGAGGGACTTGATCAGGTCCAGATGAAGGTGCGCTTTGCCTGCCGTCGGCTGACCGGCCGCGGGTGATACGGCGGGTCATGCCGGCTATGGCGGCCCACCTGACGATGCCTTTAGAGATTTCAGGGTGGCGTTCGTAGTCGCGGGCCAGCCGGCGGCTGGCGGTGAGCCACGCTGGACCTGCCGGCGTACGAGTTCTGATGCAGAGTCAGGTGCGCAAACATGCACAGCTCAGGGGTGCCCGACGCGGGCTTGAGCTTCCCCCGGTTTCCTGGACGGCTCTGTCAAACGAACGGCTCTGTCTCCTCCGTGGAAGCCTGAACAACCGTGCTATAGAACAAGCTGTGGCAGATCTACCCAAGGGCATGTTGTTGATCTAGGAACCCCTGGTGGACACGGTAACCTCAGGAGGTTCCGAACCGAGAAATGCGGATCAGATGAACAAAACGGGCCACAGGTGGCTTGAGGGCGCATCGTCGCATGGCTATCTCTGCTGCTCGCGTGCCGCTGCGCCCGGCCATCGCGCCGGGCGAGGATCGCAACACGGTGTCGATCGCGAGCCGGTAGAGCTGCGTCGGCCGGGCTGCGCCCGGCCATCGCGCCGGGCGAGGATCGCAACAGGAGGTCCCACTCGGCCGTCATCGAGTCGATGACCAGGCTGCGCCCGGCCATCGCGCCGGGCGAGGATCGCAACCTGTCCCTGCTGGACGGCACGCCGACCGTGCTGCTCGGCTGCGCCCGGCCATCGCGCCGGGCGAGGATCGCAACTCCGGACCCGGCGGGGCTGATGACGGCCGGCTTAAACGGCTGCGCCCGGCCATCGCGCCGGGCGAGGATCGCAACGTTCATCCGGATCTCGCTCAGCGCGGCTGCGCTCGGGCGCTGCGCCCGGCCATCGCGCCGGGCGAGGATCGCAACCGCCCGGTGCGAGCGGATGGAGGCCGCGCAGACCGGGCGCTGCGCCCGGCCATCGCGCCGGGCGAGGATCGCAACAGCAGGGCTTGCGCCCGGCCGACCGGCTTGCCCTTGCGCTGCGCCCGGCCATCGCGCCGGGCGAGGATCGCAACTCCATGCCGTCGCGGTCCCTGCACCGACAGATGTGGGGCGCTGCGCCCGGCCATCGCGCCGGGCGAGGATCGCAACCACGTCCGCCCACCATCCGGCGTGTGCAGCTCACACGAGCTGCGCCCGGCCATCGCGCCGGGCGAGGATCGCAACACCGCGGCCCTGCGCGCGACCGGTGCCCGGGGCCCGGCGCTGCGCCCGGCCATCGCGCCGGGCGAGGATCGCAACACCGCAAGCTCGACGGCATGTGGACC